>JAOUJT010000069.1 GCA_029883105.1 Gammaproteobacteria bacterium | reverse complement strand
CCATAGTTTCAACCATCGGCAGAAACAAAATCATTTCCTGAATATACTAATAAACTGTATTAGCTCCCTTTACCCCGCTATTCAAGGCTCTGATTGGCATTGCCAATTTCTTTCTTTGCATAATGCTCTGTCTATAAAAAACACTAAATAAGCTTGTCTCAGCAGGTGGCTCGTAGGAGACACATGAATAGACAGGCTCCATGCAGGGAGAGTGCAAAGTATGAAACTGATTTTATTGGGTGGTCCTGGTGCCGGAAAGGGTACGCAGGCGCAATACATTACCGAGAAATTTGGTATTCCGCAGATCTCTACGGGGGACATGTTACGCGCAGCAGTAAAGGCTGGCACACCGTTGGGACTGGAGGCGAAGAAGATTATGGATGCCGGTGGTCTGGTTTCCGACGAGATTATTCTCGGTCTTGTGGACGAGCGTTTGAAAGAGGCCGATTGTGCCAAAGGATACTTATTGGATGGCTTCCCCCGCACCATCCCACAGGCCGAAGGCATGAAGGCTCGTGGTGTTAATGTGGAACACGTTGTCGAGATCGATGTGGACGATGGCGAGATCATCAAGCGTATGAGCGGTCGTCGTGTGCATCCGGGCTCCGGACGTACCTATCATGTGGTGTTTAATCCACCCAAGGTAGAAGGCAAGGACGATGACACCGGCGAAGATCTGATCCAGCGAGAGGATGATCAGGAAGCCACGGTGAAAAAGCGCCTGGAGATCTATCATGATCAAACTGAGCCATTGGTAAGTTTTTATTCTAACGAAGCCGGAAGCAGCGATTTACAGTATCACAAGATCGCCGGTGTTGGTGGCGTCGAAGATATTCGCGACAAGATATTTTCTGCCTTGTAGCAGAAGCAGTTCAGGCCCGCTTTTGCGGGCCTTTTTTTGCGTACATGGATGTACGTATGCCCGGAGGCCATGGATGGCCGAGAGGGTATGGGTAGGTTACCCTAAAGGGCACACGTCCCCCGGAGGCTATGGATGGCCGTGAAGGGGATTGGTAGGCGATGCACCCAACTTAATGAGTGCATGTACCCCTAAGGGCACAGCTGAGAGATATTTGTGTACGATTATGAGGAGTCCAGTCCCATGGCTGAACAGGAACAGAGTGTACGTGAGATCCGTCTTAATCCCATCGTCCCTTCCGAGTCGGTGCTGATCGCCACCGCACGTGGTATGCGACCGAAAAAGGAAGAGGAGCGAGCACCGCGTGATACCCGTGAGCGGGTAGAGACCTGTCCCTTTTGCCGGGGTAATGAAGCGAAGACACCACCGGCCATCGCGACCTATCCGGAGTCTGGCGAGTGGGATATCCGTATCGTGGAAAATCTCTATCCGGTATTGGGTGATGATCGAGGCGACAACAATATGTTCAGTTTTGGCCTGCAACAGGCCATCGATGGTTATGGACGCCACGAGGTAATCATCGATAACAGCTCCCATGGCATTGCCGTGCACGATATGACGGAGGAGCATCTAACCATGTTGCTGTCGGCCTATCGCCGGCGTATGCAAGAGTTGTATGTCTCGGATGAGCGTCTGCGTTATGTGTTGGTATTTAAAAACTTTGGCCCCGCCGCCGGTGCCAGTATCCCCCACACCCATAGCCAGATCATCGCCATGCCGGTGACGCCGCAAAATGTGCTGGACGAGGTGGTCAACAGCAAACAGTTTTACGATAAGCATCATCACTGTATCTTTTGTTCTCTCATAGATGAGGCACTGACCTATGAGGCGACGATCTACGATAAACAATCGGGTGAGGTAAGGCGCAAGATCAATGTCGGACAGTATGTGGTGGAACGGGGTGAAAAATTTATCGCCATTAAACCCTTCGCTAGTCGCTACGAGTGGGAGGTGCATATCCTGCCTCTGCAACATCAGGCGGATTACATCAACGCCAGCGAAGAAGACCTTGCGGATTTTGCCCGTGTATTGAAACGTACCATGCAGCGTCTGGATGCGGTATTGGGCGGCGCGCAATACAACTACTTCCTCCATTCCCTGCCTCATGATCCGGAACAGGAAGGTTGCGAGCACAGCTATCATTGGCATCTGGAGATCTGCCCTCGCACTTCGATACCAACAGGTTTTGAATTGGGTTCGGGGCTGTTTGTGAATACGGTGAATCCCGAAGAGGCCGCCGCAGAGTTACGCAATGTCAGCTTGGACTGAATCTGTAGCGGCTTTGTATTAAGCTATGTACAACGAATTCATAGATAGAGAAGCTGACAAATGGCGATGCCCAGTTACGAACAACAGATCATTCAGACCCATGCCGGCCTTATTGTCCAGGTTGCTCAGGCGGTCTTTGATGCGCAGGTGCGAATGACCGCTGAAAGCAGTATCGAGCAGCTCAAACGTTTCGGTGAAACCAAACTGGCGGATGCCTTACAACAGATCCTTGGTGGTAGCCGTAATGAGTCTTTGCTGATTGGTCTGGATGAGGCGGATCAGGTGATAGTAAAAACCGTGCTACTGGGTATCCAAAATCCCGATACCCTGCCGGATCCGAAATCTGGCGGTGAGGCCACAGCTGCGGCCCCCGGTCTGGCACATATGATCCATGCCTCCGCCAGCGGTAATCCTCAGGCCTTGCAACTGCTGGCCAGTATGGCGGAGCAGATGACCGCCGCCGGTGGCGATATGAAATATCTGGGCGGGATGATGCGCAAGATGGTTAACGGTGAGCGTGAGGCTGAGGTATTGACCAAGGGCATGGGCTCACAAGGTCAGTCGCTGGTGCTTTCCATTCTGGAGGAACTGGCCAGGTTAGATCTGCATTAAGCGCTGGCCTGGGTAAGGGTTAGATTTTGACCATGGGTCTCCTGCAGGCGCATGGCTCCCAGCAAGGCCACCATGGCAAAAGCAAACATCAGCCATAAGGCATTCTGGTAGTTGTCCCAGCTATAGAGATAAATGCCATCACGCATGGCACCACCCCACGTTAAATCCAGCACCCAGCCAAATAACGGCTGCATGATCGCAGCACCAAGGAACAGTCCCGTATTGACCACGCTAATGGCCATGCCGGACAGTGCCGGTGCGGTGACCTCTTTGGCACAAGGATAGGTGAGTACGAAGCCGCCGCCAGTGATGCCGATCAATACAAACAGCAGCATCGCCAGTGGACCCGGCTGCCAGGGCAGCAGGATCAGCGCCAGCCATGCCAGGGCATAGACACTGGCGCTGAACAGCACCACTGGCTTGCGCAGACTCAGGTGATCCGAGACCCAACCGGAGAGCAGGGTACTGATGGCCATGCTCAGTAGGGTGAGGGTGGTATAGGTGGCGGCTTCGCCACGGCTCAATTGAAATACATCCTGTAATAGTGGCACTCCCCACAATCCTGCAAAGGCGAAGAGGCCTCCGGCCATACCGAAGTTGATCCAGAAGCCGGGCCATATGGACGTGTTGCCAAGCACGTCCTTTAGATCATGCCACCAGTGTTGCTCACGTTCTGCATGTGCGCTCTCGCCAGCCATCTCACGCAGAGAGGGAAAGCCTGCATCCTCGGGACGGTTGCGTACAAAGAGGATGGAGAGCAGGGCGAGAAACAGGGAAAAGCCACCCATGGCGACAAAGATGGTGCGCCAGGACCACCATTCCAGCAGCATTGCCAGGGGGCCTGCCGCCAGCACCGAGCCCAGGTTGCCCAGCAACAGGGTCATGCCAGAGACGATGCCGTAGATGCGTTCGCGAAACCAGAGGGTATTGCTCTTCATCAGGCCGACAAAGATCACAGACACACCCAGACCGACAAAGAAACGACCCAGTGAAGCCATCTCCAGCGTCTCCGCCAGACCAAAGAGGATGGAGCCGAGACCCGCAACCAGATTGCCGACGGTCACCGTAAGGCGATTGCCCAGGGTGTCCGCCAGTACTCCGGCCGGTAGCTGCATCAGGGTATAGATGTAGTAATACATGGCCGCCAGTGAGCCCAGTTCCGTGGCCGAGGTATGGAAGGTGGCCATCAGATCCGAGGCTACCACGGCCGGTGCCATACGATGGAAGTAGACCGAGATATAGGCCAGTATCAGGATCAGATAGATGGACCAGCGGACGAATTGAAAACGGTGGTGATTGTATGAGGGCATACGCTACTCGGTAAGTGGCCTGGCGCATATGTTATGCGTGACCTTCTCAGGGTACCAGTTATGCGGGTTTTATAACGTGGAATTTAGATCGTCTGTCGGTGCCCCTTGGGTTTCCACGAAGGGGCGATAACATTGGGCATGTCGGATCTATTAATCAGCCGTGCGGGGGCCACGGTTAGCTCTCCATAACGTTGGTTGACCTGATCGATGGCCTCCTTGGTCTGTTCACGTCTTTCGTCCACCTGGCTAAACATCTCCAATTGCCCACCCCGTGTCTGCGGATTCAGTGCGGTGATCTGGATCTGTCCTACCGGCTGCCCGCGCCAGCAACGTGCCAACACCTCTTGACCCAGATGAAAGATGGTGCGGCTGTCGTCGGTGGGGATCGCCAGGCGAGGTTTTTCCCCCAGCCAGCCGTAGCGCGAACGCAGGCCAATGAGGAAATGGCTGGCCTCCAGATTATGCCGGCGCAGGCGCGCGCCGACCTTTTCACTCATGTGTAAGAGATAGGTCTGTACCACTTCGGGATGGATGGTATTCGGTGGCATTACCTTACCGTGGCCAACGGACTTGGGCGCGGCTACATGCAGATGGATCTTCTCCGGGTCCAAGCCCTGACACATCAACCAGATACGCCGACCGATATTGCCGAAGCGCTGCGCCAGTACGCTGATGGGCAGCTGGGGAACCTGGCCGCAGACCTCGACCCCGTGTTCATAGAGAAAACGGCCCACCCCCTTGGCGATGCCGCTCAATTTGGTCACTGGTACATCGCGCAGGCGTTCACGAGCCTCCCAGGGCGGGATCACTCCCAGACCGTTGGGCTTGTTGAACTTGGCAGCGAACTTGGCGGTGGTCTTGTCACCACCGACCCCTACCGAGCAGTTGAGGCCGGAGGCAGCACGAACCCGTTGCATGATCATCTTGGCCATGCGTACAGGGGTGCCGTGCAGTGACTGGCAGCGGGTGACATCGATAAAGGCCTCATCCACCGAATAGATCTCGATGTCGGGGCAGATGGCCTCCAGTGATTCCATGATGAGGGTAGAGACGGCGGCATAGACCTCAGGTCGGGCCGGGCGCTGGATGAAGCCGGGGCAACGCTGGCGGGCCTCCTGAACCCGCATACCGGTCTTTACCCCATGGGCACGGGCCTCGTAGGAACAGGTGATCACAGTGGTACCGGTGAGACCGTTGGTGACGCCCACCGGTTTGCCACGCAGTTGGGGAAAATCCCGCTGCTCGATGGAGGCAAAATAGGCGTCCATGTCCATGAGGATGATGGCGCGGGGCCAGACGACGGGGCAGTGCATAAGGGTTTAGCGGTAGCTGCGCATCTGCCCAACCACCACGCCCTGGATCAGTACGCGATCGGCGGGATAGCGAAAGGGCGGTAACAGGCTGTTTTCCGGTTTCAGGGTCAGTGAGCCATCATCATTTTTGTACAGGGTCTTGAGGGTAGCCACCTCGTTGTCGATAAGGGCGACAACGATGTCGCCGTCATCGGCACGGTTGCGCTGTTCCACAACGACCATGTCACCGTCCATGATCCCCGCCTCGCACATGGAGTCACCCTGCACCTTGAGCACAAAGCGATTGGGTCCCATGAAGAACTCTGCCAGATCGATATGCTCCTCGCCGGGGATCGCCTCGATGGGGAGACCGGCGGCAATGTTCCCCACCAGGGGCAGAATATATGCGGATCGATCCTCCTCTTCCTGTTCGGTGAGGCGGATACCTCGGTGACGGCCGGCGATGACCTCGATCAGTCCTGCATCGGCCAGCGCCTGCACATAACGATGGGCAGTGCCCCGGGACTGGATACCCAGACCTTCAGCGATCTCCTCCAGCACAGGCCCGTGGCCGTGGCGCAGGATGAAGTCGCGGATAAAGCGGTAGGTATCTTGTTGGCGTATGGATAGCATCAATGTTCTCCTTATGTTCTCATTGTAGAGAACGTAGTGAGAACGTTCAACTGCTATCTTGTGTTGCTGTGAGAGTTTGCTGCTAGTGGTCTGATCATGAAGGTAAAAAATATTTTGTATTGCCCATCAGGCAGGCAACCGGATCTCGAAACGGCTGCCATGCCCCGGTGTACTATCGGCATGGATCTCAGCTTTTATGGAGTGCAGCAGTTGCTTGCATAGCAACAGACCGATGCCGCTACCGGTCTCGCCATGGGTCCCCAGGCTACTGCCTACAGGGTGATGACTGAACAGTCGTTGCAGGGTTTCATGGCTCATGCCGACACCATTGTTCTCTATGCAAATACGCGTTTGCTCATCATCGTGTTTACAGGTGAGAACAATGCAGCCTTCATCCTGGGTGAATTTGATGGCATTGACCAGCAGGTTTCGCAGTACCAGTGATAGAACCTTGTCATGTAAGGGTAGGTGCAGAGAGGGAGCGATACGATTGTCTATCTGTATGCTTTTTGCGTGAATCTGTTCGTGTAACTGCTTGAGCAGGTCGTCTGCCAGGTGATAGGGATATATGGCGGGCAGGACTTCCCGCTTTAGCTGAGAGCGCGACCAGCCCAGTAGACTGTCCAGCAGTTCCAGTGCATTCAGTTCATTAAGCTCATGGTTGTGTTGTTCTACATGACGATAGAGAAAGGATATGAGATAGAAAATAGGAAAATCGGTCACGATGGGGATGAAAAAAAGACTCGGACACTACTGGTCACCGCTACTAATCGATGAATGTTCAGTCTAGCGTTAAGGCGTCCTGCTGTCGGCCCAGAATTCTTCTGGGCAGAGATAAGAAGGAGTTATTCGCTATAGGGCGCGAGGCAGTCGAATGATGGCAACGGCATCATTCGATGACCTTACGTAATACGAAGCGGTAGACCCGGCCATTGGCCAGTAACAGATTGATACTGTCTCCGGTTTCATAGGAGCAAAGGTAGACGATACGTTCTTTGTCTTCCTCATCCGGCTTGCCCAGTTTGTCCGTCACCTCATCAGGGCTCAGGGCCAGCAGCATTGGGATGGTCTCTGGCCAGAAATCCTTGGTAAATATGGCCGCTTCCAGGAAACTAAGTTTTAATGACGGTACCGTGTAGATGGAGACCAAACCATCGTTGTAACGGTACATGTGGCGCATGTCCTTGGTGTCTGGATGGTGACGATTGGGCAGGCTAACCTTTTCCACCTTATCGGCCTTGCCGAGTATTTTTTCCAGCGCCTTACCATTGTCCGCCAGATTAGCGGTAATCGCCGCGCATAATTCTAATACCTCAGGCGAGGCCTTGGGGAATGCAAGGGGTTTGGGAGGATCGGCCCATAGGCTGGTGGAGAGTCCCAGGCTGAAAAGTATGATGGCGCGGAGCAGATTTAGCATTTATTCTTCTCGGTATTTCTCGAAGTAGAGACTATAGCCTGTCGGCGGACCTTCTCCAATGCCTGCGGGACCGTTTTGATCTGAAAGGGTGAGACCGGACACGAAAAGGGCATAAAATCTGGCAGGAGATCAGGCCAGAATCAAGGAGGTGGCCTGCGGCGAAACGGATTACGGCGTTCTAATTTGCGGCGGTGATGCAGCGCCTCCAGTAAACGGTCCACCCAACCCCAGAAGATTTCCCGTAGCCGCTGTCGAAGGGGCCGACGTAACCAGTGCTGAAACAGGATCTCCTCGCTCTGTTCGATATCCTGCAGGAATAATTCACGTGCCTGACTGGCGATACGGGCATCATCGATCTCTTGATTGGCCTCCAGGCTCAGGCGCAGGGACCAGCGATCATAATTGGCCGAACCGATGCTGACCCAGTCATCGCAGATGGCCTGTTTGACGTGAAGAAAGCGAGGTTGATACTCAAAGATACGCACCCCATCACGCAGCAGACGATGGTAGAAACGGCTACCGATATAACGTGCCGACGGGTGATCGGTTTTGGCTCCTGGCAGTAACAGGCGGACATCGACACCACGCTGATCCGCACGGCGAAGCTCACGGCGTAGTTTGCGTGAGGGCATGAAATAGGCGGTGGTGAGCCAGATTCGTTGTTGGGCATTACGTACGGCCTGAATGAGAGAGCGCTTGAGGGCCAGTTGCTGACCTCCAGAGGTCATCACCAGGCGGCCGCGCATGGCCTGTGGCTGTGGTGAACCGGGGCTCGGAGGCAGAGAGATAGGATGGTCGTGCCAGTGTTGCCAGTGTTCGACAAAGGCCTGTTGCCAGTCGTTAACCACCGGCCCGCGGATAAGGATAGCGGTCTCGCGCCAGGCCTCAGCGCCTTTTACCTCCTGACTGAATACATCGGAGATGCCCATACCGCCGGTGAAGGAGAGTTGACCGTCTATGCTGAGCTGTTTGCGATGGTCGCGGTACATATTGACCAGCACCTTGCGCCAACGTAACGGATTGTAGATCAGCAGGTGAAGATGGTGATGTTGCAGGCGCTGGCGATCCGTCTCCTTGAGTAGATCACCGCCCATATCATCGATAATAATGTAGACCCGAACGCCGCGCTGCGCGGCCTGCAACAGGGCATCGATAAAGCGATCACATACGAGGCCGGACTCCACCAGGTAAAACTCGAACAGAATAGTGTGTTGGGCCTGCTCGATGGCCCCCAGCATGGCGGGATAAAATTGTTCCCCGTCCTTCAATAACTCGAAGGCATTGTCTCCTTGCCAGGGGTAGACCTGGGTGTGGTTAGTTATGTATTTCATACATCGGTGATGTGCACATGATCGGCCTCGATAGTGATGCACTGTTTACCGCTTAACAAGCTTTGCAGGGATTGCCCGCACAGTTCGTAACGCCAGCCATGCAACAGCGGTGCCTCGGGACTGCCGGTGAGCAATTGCTCAATCTCTTTACGGCTGGCCAGGGCATTGGGACTGAGCTGATGCTGGGCGGCAGAGAGTTTGACCACACCCACCAGGATATCCACCAGTGCCTCCTGGTGTGATGACAGGCGTGGGCGTTGTTGTAGTTGTGGCCACTGCTCCGCTGGTAGTGAACGGGCCTCTTCCACCAGTTGCAGCATCATCTTTCCGTAGCGCTGGATGATCTTGTCATCCATGCCCCGTATGCGGCGCAGCTTATCTTCGCTCAAGGGACGCTGGCGGGCTACCTCGATGATCAGATCATCACTCAATAGCCAGCGTTTGGGCAGGTTGCGTTCGCGCGCCAGACCTTCGCGCCACTGCGCCAGTTTTTGCACCATCGCTAGTTGTACGCCTTTAAGACGGTTGAGACCTTTCAGTTTGCTCCATGCCTCACCCAGTGGCGGCGAATATAAGGCCGGGTCGGAGAGTTGGGCAAAATCATCATCCAGCCATGTGAGGCGTCCCAGGGCTTCCAGTTTTTGCCGTTGTTGCAGATAAACATCACGCAGATAGCGCACATCGTCGGCGGCATAGTCCAGCTGGTCGCTGCTTAAGGGGCGCTGGCTCCAGTCAGTTCGGCTATGGGCCTTATCCAGATCCACATCCAGGATCAGTTTTACCAGATTGCCGTAGCCTACTTGCTCGCCCTGCCCCAACAGGGTCGCTGCGACCTGGGTATCAAAGATGGGAGTCGGAGGCTCCCCCTTTAATTGCTGCAGGATCTCCAGATCCTGACGTGCGGAATGCAGTACCTTGGTGATCGCCGGGTTATAGAGCAGGTCCAGTAAAGGGGTGAGATCATCCAGGGCCAGAGGATCGATGCAGGCCACATGCTCCGTGTTGGCGATCTGTATCAGGCAAAGCTGTGGATAATAGGTTTTCTCGCGAATGAATTCGGTATCGAGGGTGAGCCAGGGACTGTCTTGCAGTTGTGCGCACAGCTCAGTGAGTGCGTCTTGGGTTTCTATATATTGATAACTCATGGTGGCTCGTTTGCCCTGTGGATGCAGGATAGTGAAAATCACGTCAGTGTAGCATGAACCGTTAGGCCGGCGAGGTAGTCGGAATCAGTACCACTCTTGTTGTATGATGCAGAGTAATATTATTGCGATGGGTAGAGTAAACCAGTGCTGTCATTGATCAGAGTTTTTTGGTTCATCTGTGTGCTGCGAGATGGGCCGCAGTCTTTGCCGCAAGGCAAGACCCTGTTGCATTGGATGATTGTCCTGCATCTGCTGTTTGGCACCTTGTATAGTTTGCCGGATACTTCCCTTTTCAAGTCTCTGCATCAGGAACTAGCCCTGCTGTTATTCAATCTGGGATTCGTGCGTGTGGTATTGATGCTGAACAAGCACCCGGAGCGTTTTGTCCAGTCAGCCACAGCGCTTTTGGGGGCCGATGTCCTTATCAGTGGCACCGGCCTGGTGCTCTATGTGGTGCTAATACAGGGACTGGGTTTACAGGCCTTGTCGGATACCGTCAATATCCTGTTAATGCTGTGGAGCATCATCGTGACAGCACATGTGTTCCGTCATGCGCTGGACACCAGCTTCGCCCTTGGTTTGTTGTTAACCTTCCTGTTGTTGCTCACCAGTTGGACGTTTTTACTGGTGTTGCAGGAACTGATGTTTGCCTGAAGAGAAGTCATTATGCATATCCACATCCTTGGCATTTGCGGTACCTTCATGGGTGGTATCGCCCTGTTGGCGCGGGAGATGGGCCACGAAGTCAGTGGCTCCGACGCCAATGTCTATCCGCCCATGAGCACTCAGCTAGAAGAGCAGGGCATACGTCTGATGGAGGGGTACGATCCGAGCCATCTCGACCCTGAGCCAGACATGGTGGTGATCGGTAATGCCATGTCGCGTGGTAATCCGGTGGTGGAGTACGTACTTAATCGAGGTCTGCCCTATACCTCTGGTCCGCAATGGCTGGCGGAACATGTCCTGCAAGGGCGCTGGGTGCTGGCGGTGGCCGGAACCCATGGCAAGACCACGACCGCATCGATGCTGGCCTGGATACTGGAGTACGCCCAGCTCAAGCCGGGTTTTTTGATCGGCGGTATCCCGCAAAATTTTGGCCTCTCGGCCCGTGCCGGTGAGATGCCCTTCTTTGTGGTGGAGGCGGATGAGTACGATACGGCCTTTTTCGATAAACGTTCCAAGTTTGTCCACTATCGCCCGCGTACCCTGGTGATCAATAACCTGGAATTTGATCACGCGGATATCTTTGCAGATCTGGCCGCGATACAACGGCAGTTCCATCACTTGGTACGCACTATTCCGGCCGAGGGGCTGATCATCCATCCCCAGTCCGAGACCAATGTGGATGAGGTCCTGGCACAGGGGTGCTGGACCCCGCTGGAGAGTTTCGATCTGGCTGCCGGTAACTGGCAGGCGAACAAACTTAGCTCCGATGGTTCGCGTTTTGAGGTATGGCTGGAGGGTAAAGTTCTGGGTGAGGTGGACTGGGCCCTAATGGGTGACCACAACGTCAACAACTGTATCGCCGCCATCGCCGCCGCTCGCCACGCCGGTGTGCCGGTGGAGCATGCTATCAATGCCATGGCCGAATTCGAGAATGTGAAGCGACGCATGGAGGTGCGCGGTGAGGTCAACGGCGTTACGGTGTATGACGATTTCGCTCACCACCCTACGGCCATTAGCACCACCCTCGACGGTCTGCGCCAGCGGGTCGGTGAGCAACGCATCATCGCCCTGCTGGAGCCGCGCTCCAACACCATGCGTATGGGGGTGCATAAGCAGGAACTGGCAGCCTCAGTGAAGGCCG
>JAOUJT010000068.1 GCA_029883105.1 Gammaproteobacteria bacterium | reverse complement strand
GGTGTGGTATCAGGGTCTAGTGAGATACCACACAGTTCGGCACCAAGATCGCTGAGCCAAAGGGATAGCCAGCTTCCTTTAAATCCAGTGTGACCGGTAACAAGTATACGGCGTCCAAAGTATTTTCCAGAAAACTGATTCATTCCCAGACCTTCCACTTCGGCTTACCGTCATGCCATAACTCTTCTAGATAATTCTTGTCCCTCAGAGTATCCATTGCATGCCAAAAACCTTTATGCTGATATGCTTCAAGCTCACCACAACGAGCCAACTCCATAAGTGGTTTAGCCTCCCAGCTGGTTTGGTCGTCGTCAATTAAATCAATAGCAGATGGTTCCAGGACGAAATACCCACCGTTTATCCATGCACCATCACCTGCGGGTTTTTCTTGAAAACTTAAAACCCTTGTATCTTCCATATTTAATGCACCATAGCGTCCCGGAGGTTGTATCGCTGTAACTGTAGCTTTTTTGCCGTGTTTAATATGAAAATCTATTAATGCTCTTATGTTTATATTTGCAATACCATCGCCATAAGTAAAACAAAATGTTTCATTACCTATATATTCCTTTATACGCTTAAGGCGGCCACCAGTAAGAGTATTTTCACCAGTATCAACAAGTGTAACCCGCCATGGCTCTACGTTTTTTTGATGGACTTCCATCTGATTATTTCGCATATCAAATGTAACGTCTGACATATGCAGGAAATAGTTTGCAAAGTACTCCTTTATCACATAACCTTTATATCCTAAGCATATAATGAAATCATTAATACCATAGTGAGAATATATTTTCATGATATGCCAAAGAATTGGCTTCCCACCAATCTCTATCATAGGTTTTGGTTTAAGATGTGACTCTTCGGAAATTCTACTACCTAACCCACCTGCAAGTATTATAGCTTTCATATCTAAACTTCGCTTCTCAAATTATTTTGATATATATTAATAATACACATTATAATTTCGCCACATCAAGACAAGAAAAAATCACTGTAAATATTTTCCAATTTCAATGAAAATCAATATTTAATATAGTAGTGATATTCATAATATACTATCATCAAAAATAAATTTTCTACTTATCTAACAAATCATGATACAACTTAATTAGTGCAAGCTTATCTTTATTCCAGTTGTATTTTTTTTCTATACTAATACGCCCATTATCTGCATATTCTCTTATTAGATCATAGTTAGACATTTGTTTTATTTTATTAGCAAGATCAAACTCATCACCAGCTTTAAAAACCAGACCACAATTTGACTCTGTTACAACTCTAGAAAGCGGCTTGACATCTGAAACAATAACAGGCCTGCCTAACGACATATACATAAATAATTTATGTGGAATGGTCGTCTGTGCAAACTCTGTATCTTTGTGTGGCACAATGCAAATGTGTGAGTCATATATATAATCCTTTAGCTTGTCTTCTTCTACCCAATTAACAAGATTGACATTATTGATTGAATATCGCATCACATACTTATTCAACAAGCTATATACATACGAACCAGGCACCAAACCTACTATCGTTAACTGATACTTACTCTCATCTAATAATCTCATAGTTTTAACCGCAGTATCGAGCCCTCTCATATACTGTATAGAACCTACATATGTTATATTAAACTTTCCATTAGCGGACCTTATAGGCTCATTACACCAACTATCAAGTGGTTTTGTGTTCGATACAACATGCCCTTTTCCTAGTCCATACCTACTCTCTAAATCATCAAGTCCTTCCTGAACTACTGATATATATGCATCACACTTTTTTAGAATCTTCTTTTCATAGAGCTTAAGCCTGCTCGCCCCAACAATAGCCCGCATTATTATTTTAGAAAGCATGAATGGCTTTCTATACAAGTAATCCTTCCATAAAGCCTTAATTAAAGCGGGATAATTCTCATGCAAATCGATAACAAGCTTGGCATTAAAATATTTTTTTAATTTTAACCCAATGAATCCCCAGTACAGGTCATGTACATGTATCACATCTATATTCGTAATAAATCTTTGTTTTAGTTCTTCCAATATATTTTTCAATAAAATCGGGTTGTTCATTAATGTCAAATTGTATATCTTTGACATAACATTCTTTTCAGGATTTATTCTTATAATTTCATACCCATCTCTATCTACGCCATATTCGCTGGCGACTATAACAACACGATACCCTGCTTCAATTAAAGCATCACATTCTTGCTCAACTCTAATGTCAGGAAATAATCTTTTATTTAGAATCATCAAAATTGTTTTCATTATTCCCCATTACTATATGTAGTTTATAAAATTACATCATCACAAAGAATTAAGCATGTCACAAACATGCGAAATATCTGATTGACTCAGACCTGGATACAATGGGAGGCTTATTATTTGTTTAGATAACTTTTCCGTTATTGGAAAATCTCCTGCAAAGCAATTATGGTACGCAGCTTGTTTATAAACAGGAATTGGATAATGGACATTAATGCCGATATCATTTATTTCGAACAAGTTTAACAAGCGGTTGCGTTCTTTATGGCGCACAACAAACAAATGCCAAACATTATCTAAGCCAGTATTTACGGGCATTATAATACTATTATTCCTGATGTTTTCCAGATAAAAATCTGCGATATTCACCCGTTCATTTATTTCGTTTTTATAATATTTTAGTTTTACTCTTAGTATGGCCGCCTGAATTTCGTCAAGCCGACTATTAATTCCTTTATACTGATTCTCATATTTAATTTTGCTACCGTAATTTGCTAGAGCTCTGACAGTATCTGCCAATTCAAAATCATTGGTTGTCACAGCACCAGCATCTCCTATGGCTCCTAGATTTTTAGTAGGATAAAAACTAAACCCAGCAGCGTCACCATAACTTCCTGCAACTATTCCTTCCCGACTGGCTCCGTGTGCTTGAGCAGCATCTTCTAAAACCAGCAAATCATTATCTTTGGCTATTTCTAGAATCTCTTCCATCTCAGCCATCCTACCGTAGAGATGAACAGGAATGATTACACGTGTTTTTGTCGTCAATTTATCCAGGATGTTATTTTTGCAAATATTATATGAAGACATATCTGGGTCAACAAGTATTGGCTTAAGATTATTTCCTGTTACTGCCAATACCGTAGCAATGTAGGTATTTGCAGGGACTATCACTTCATCACCCTCCTGTATAAGCCCCATCTCCTTCCAGGCTCTTAATACCAAAGAAAGAGCATCTAAGCCATTCCCAACTCCAACACAATATTTAGTCCCACAAAAATCCGCAAATTCCTGCTCAAAGTTATCTACTTCAGCACCTCTAACAAACCACCCTGAATCAATAACTCTGGTAACGGCCTCGATCATTTCTTCTCGATGCTTCTTATTAACTTCTTTCAAATCGTAAAAAGGAATCACATCACATACCTATCGTAGAAAATAAAAACCCAAGATTCTATTAAGGCTCTAACGGTTCTATATTGCCGCAATTATTCCTAAAATCACTATTGCATATCACGCAAGAATATTCTTTATCCAGCTGTCCACCACAGCTGCACACATACCCTTTAAATACGGCAGGATTACCATAAACAAGCTCATATTTATTCACATTACGTGTTACAACACTTCCAGCACCAATCATAGAATATGCACTAATTTTCACACCAGCAAGAATAGTCGAATTTGCACCAATTGATGCATGATGAGATACTTTTGTTTTTACAAACTCATTTGGAATCACCCTGGAACGTGGATACAGGTCATTCGTAAAAGTAACATTCGGACCTATGAAAACATTATCCTCAATAGATATGCCATCCCACAACTGAACGCCTGATTTTACAGTAACATTGTTTCCAATAGTGACATCATTCTCTATAAATACTGAAGCATTAATATTACATCCTTTACCTATAATCGCATCTGGCAGTATAACGACAAATTGCCATATTCTCGTTCCTTCACCAATATTAGTCGTTTGAACATCAGACAGAGGATGTATATATACTTGATTCATCTTTTACTCATATTATAAAAATCATCCAAATATTTCATATTCTATTATGTCGGCAATATATATATAATCTGCTTTTTGTTGAGCCTCTATGATATTTCCTAAAATACGATTTAGATAAATCCCACCGACCTTCTTGCTAAGCATCTGTAGTTCATCTAACATCTCATCTATAAGCGATGCTAAAGCATCATTTCCATCAGCTTCGAAACCAAGTCGAAAGTGATTTGCAATAAGATGACCTCTTTTAGCTAATTCATCATATGCCATCGCTATAACTCACCCCTGCTATCACAGCACCATCTCTACTCATATTATAAAAGTTGACATGACCAGGCTTATATAACTTGATGTATCTCTCTAAATCCCTAAGATAAACAATAAAATTTGGCAGCGTGTATACATACTCCGATCTACCGTTAATTATTTCTCGCCGGCTCGGATGGGACACTACATTATTATTCTGAACAATTATTCCATCCGCATGGGATTTATTATTAGGAAAAGAAAAATCACAACCCGCCAGCATAATCTGCTTACTACCCAGTTTAACAGCAAGATCGATAGCCGGATGTATAACACTTCCAGAAACAAACAAATTGCTATGCATTATTTTTTTACGTAATTCATCATATATACTGAAATCCGTATAAGCACAGTATCTTCTGAAATTCCAATTTGAAGCCACCTGCTCTGACGAAACCGGGAAATATATCAATTTAGCCTTTGTTAGCTGATTTATTAATTCAATATCCAACAGACGATTAATGATACTTTTATTTGCATCTAGTGTAATGATGTAGTCTGGCTCTATTCCTTGTTTCATAAGTGGTTTAACTGCAGAGTCAGCCGCCACGACTATACTGCCGTTTTCTTGGTATGATTTAATTTTACTGTATAAGCTGTCAAGGCTGGGACCTGCCCCGACTACAACCGTATTCCCATCGTATGTCGAGTATAATTCGGATATATCTGCATCCATTTCGATATGTTTATAATTTAAAGAAATTTGCTCCAAATGCATTTCACTGCTTTCGGCAAACTTTTTCCTTATAAAAGGCGTAGCTAATGCAACCTGCACCTCGTCACGAAAATTTATGCAATCAGAATCAGCCTCACTGACGCACACCGGAGACACGATAAATGGAGTAGATATTACATGCGCTTGATCAGCATAGATCAACTCCAGTTTTTCATCTGAAAATATCGGGATATAATTAATTATCTTAAGTGCATACAAAAAAGTATCTATCGAGAAAATATACTGTCGGATTTTATATGTACTTTTACTGACACACTGCGCCAGCGCATCACCGAGTGCAAAACCATATATTGCAATTTCTTCTGCATTTTCCGGTAGTGAACCAACCTGGAGTCTGGCCTCTTTATCTCTATCATACAAACTGGTTAGTTGCTTACCATTTACACGCAAAGTAAACTGATTCTCGCGTTCAATATAGTCAACCTTTGTTACATTTCTTTTGTGCCTTTCTAATTTTGAAAACAATCCCGGCCATCTATTTTTTATATAATTAAGATTGTCGTTTAATATATCGCCCATTTGATTAAGTCATGTATCATTAGTTAATATAATTAAACAAACTCAATCCTTGAGCACGTGTATAGGTTTGCTGTGCTGCCTGTAAACCCACCAGCTGTAAATCATGTCTACCGACTGCTTCGGCATAATCAAGATCTTCTAATGATGACATAGTCGATTTAAGCTGTATTTTCATATCCTCATTTACATAATCCTGTCCATCAAGCGTATTTAATCGCCCACCTATACGTCCTCTCATATCCAATATATGGTCGAGGGCATTATCTATGTCGACAATAGATTTATCCATATCAAAGGCAATTTTTGCTACGTCTGAAGGCGATGCTTTGGGGGTTTCCAGAGCTTTTATCAGACGGTCCAGTGTAGCAAAGACACTTTGGCTACTACTTGGCTCAATCGTATACTGGTCACCGACCGCTGGACTTCCACCTACTTCTACTTCTATACCATCAAACACCAAAGGGCTTCCTTGTGGAAAAGGACCAGGCAGTGCTGCACCCAAGCTATTATCAAATACAGAATACTCGTTACCAACCGGCGCACCATTATAGGTAATGGTGTAGTCGTGATCTGTTAATAAGGTAACATTTGAAATCTGTCCTCCCGTAATCTTCCCTGCACCAGTATTTGCTGGATTATAATCGGTAAAGAATCGTCCGTTACCTTCTGTTATACGCATAAACACTTCCGATCCTGGGTCTGACTGGATCATATTAAAATCCTGACCAATTTGTAACTCACGTGCAGTGTCATCACCATTGTAGATATAGTTAGCACCATTATATGTAAACGGTTTTACATCTTTACTACCGGAAAACATATATTCACCATTAGCATCTTGTGAGTTCGCAATACCCATTAGATGTTCTAATCGTGCCCTTACCTCGGTCGCTGTTGATATTCTATCCTGGTCGGACATTGATGAACTGGCAGCGGCAATGGTTAGTTCTCTGGTACGTTGTAAAACATCCGTAACAGAAGCTAGCATGGACTCTTCGGTCTCTAATCTGTTACGAACATAGGTACCATTCTGTCCGTATTGCTCTGACATACCAACCGATTCTCGAAGAGATAATATTCGTGTTGCCGCAACAGGGTCATCTGATGGTGTAATTACCCTCTTACCCGTAGCCATCTGCTCTCCGGTTTTGGCTAATTTAGATTGCTGGTCTTGTAAACTATGAATAAAGTTCATTGTGTACTGACGGCTGGAGATACGCATGAATATTAACCTCTATCTAGTAGCTGCAAGCAGTGTGTCAAACATCTGATTGGCGGAACTAATTACCTGGGCTGCGGCCTGATATGCCTGCTGGAAGCGGAGCATATTTGCAGCTTCTTCATCCAGGTTTACACCCGATACTGATTCGCGTGCATTTTGTGATTGACGTAACAGTGTTTCCTGAGCCCGGTTGGCAATATCAGCCTGATGGGTACGAGTACCTACTTTGGTAATAATGGAACTGTAGGCATCGTTATAGGTTGCTGAAGTACCCAGCATACTCTTGGTTGATTGCAGGCCAGAAAGTTCCAGCATATTACCGTTGTCTTTCACGCCCTGCAGGTTGTAGGATATATCGAAACGATCACCCAGACCCGGCTTACCTGCAATATGCACCTCATACCCAAATCCCAAGGCATTATCTGCGACAACATCCAAGCCTGTTGTCTGATTGTAAACCGCACCTGTAACCAAATTAGGACCTGGCGGATTTACCTGTAAAATATCGTACTGATTTGGAACCAACGGATCAAAAACGATTGCAATCTCAGGGGTTAATGTTTGTGCTGTGGTCGTAAATTCCGCGCCAGTAGTATCAAATACACCGGTCATGGTTGCGGTTCCTGAGCCTATATTATTCAGGTTTAATTCAGCACGCACAGGTGTGGCAGCTGCTATTTCCGATGTATTATCAATCACCAGCCCCATGGTTCTTGCACCGGCACGAGTAGGCCGAATCAAAAACGAATCACCCGCTGCTGGTGCGCCAGCGATGTTATCAATCTCAAAGCCTTCCGCCGTAATATAAGGCAGAGCACCTGGAGCAATGGGGCCATCAACCGTATTGTCGCTTAATCGGGTTAAGCTGTAATTTGCCCCATCAAAACTAAGACGATAATCACTCTCTGTTAACAGGTTTGTATCGGTAATCGTTGCCGTAAAAGTTGCCGCACCAGTGTTATTTAGGTCTGGGAACACTTCAGACGGCCCTACAGAGAAGAAGTCCAGCCCCAGAGACGAATTTAAATCCATACCCAGTTTATGTTGCGCGTTATAGCTATCTGTTACGGCATAGGCAATACGGCCCAATGAGTTTTGAATTGGATCGATAATATCACTACGCAAATCCAGAAGCGCACCAAGTCGCCCACCTTTAATCAAACTGGAAACATTTGTACTACTGGTATTGCTGGTCTGATAGCCGATTTCCAATACGCTGGTATCATACTGATTCACTTCCAAGGTCAAATCATAGCTTTCAAAATCATTCACTATTGCCTGACCATTGCCGACATACACGTTCAAAGAACCATTGGGCTGCTCCAGGGTCTGGACTTCCACATACTTGGAAATTTCTACAATCAGCTGATCCCGACGATCCAACAGATCATTCGGTAATACTCCGCGGGCTCTACCGGGTGAGCCTGCTATAGATTCATTCAGTGCACCAATTTCTCTGGCAATACTGTTAACCTCTGGAATGATATTAGATATCTCAAGGTTAACACTCTCGCGTAAAGCATCCATACGGTCATAGATAACACCGAAACGTTGCACCATCGATTCTGCATTGGTCAATAGTACTTCACGTGCAGGTACCGATGTAGGGTCGTTGGCAACACCCTGGTTTGCTTTGAAAAAAGACTCCAATGCAGGGCTGAGTCCAGAATTAGGATCCGCCAGCATATTGTCCATCTGCAAGGCATAGTTATGAAATGTACTGTAGTAGTCCGAAGAGGAAGTGTTCTCTACCAACTGACGTTGCAGGAAAGTATCGTAGGCACGATAGGTATTCGACACATAGCCGCCATTACCAATATAACCGGCAGAGCTATAAGAGGGATTATTGGTCAGCATATCGGTACGCTGGCGTGAATAACCATCCAGGTTAACATTGGTTACGTTATGGCTGACCACGCTGATATTGCGTTGCGACATCAGCAATCCGGAAATACCGGTTCTTAATGGATCACCTGTTAGTGCCATAGTCTTCTACCTCATTTGTGGGCAGCATAGCCACTCCACCTTTTAATTTATAGCGTCTAGTTTGCGCTAAACTTTAATCCTGAAAATGCCTGTGCAAGGGCTGCGTTATTCATTACCCCGGCAATCTTTGTCGCATAATCCGGGTCGGTAGCATAACCTGCGCCCTGTAGGGCCTTGGTAAAGGCAATATCGCCTTTGGCCTGGGTTACGGCATCACCATAACGGGGATTTGTTTTCAAAAAATCCACATAATCTTCAAAGCTCTCCCCGTAACCGTCATAGGCACGGAAACTGGCCTGCTCTTTGATAAACTTGCCACCAACAAACTCCAGCGTATTCATGTCCAGGGTCTTACCTGACCAACGCTGATCGGCCTTGATGTTAAACAGATTAAAACTGGCCTGACCTTCACTATCACGGCTGATATGTTTACCCCAGCCTGTTTCCAATGCTGCCTGTGCCAACAACACCTTGGCGCTAACGCCCAGTCGTTCTGCGGCCTTCTCGGCATAGGGCATCAGGGTTTCGACAAAGCTTTCAGGGGATTCGAAGATCTTCTCTACCTGTTTACGGGCACCCTCCGAAACCACGCTGCGCTGCTCATTGGCCACAGATATCTGTTGTCCCGGGATATGAATCGGCTTTGGTGAACCAATGAAACGGCGTAAAGGTGTCAGTTCTTTGCTCTCACTGGCCGAAGTTTGAAGATCGGATTGTTTTTCCTCTTCCGGGATACCCATGGTTCCCTTGAGCTGTTTAACCAACATATCACCGATACCGGTTTCACCTTTATTGGCCATGGTTAAAGCCAACTGCTGGTCAAACATATCCTGATAAAAGTCCATATTATTACTGCCAAACAAGGGGTCACCCAGACTGGAGCTGCGGGCTTGCTTCAACATCATCTGAATAAACAATCCCTCAAACTGTTGTGCAGTTTTGTCCAACGCTGCGCCCTTATTCTTGCGCGACAGGGTGCGCAAGCTGTTAAGCCCTTGCAGATCGAATGCGAAGTCGGCTTGATTGTTGGCGGAGTTGTTTATCATCGTCATATACCGCTTAGATAACCATCAGCTCGGCGCGCAGGGCACCGGCAGTTTTAAGTGCCTCAAGGATTGCCACCAGATCACCCGGTGCCGCACCGACCTGATTTACGGCGCGGACGATTTCGTTTAGCTCTACACCAGGCTCAAACATAAACATACGGCTATCACCCTTATTGACAATGATATCCGTGCCCGCGGTTGCCACAGTTTCGCCACCAGCCAAGGGAGTGTCGGGCTGATTGACATCGGTAGTCGGTTTGATCGTCACCGTCAGGCTTCCATGAGATACAGCAGCTGACAGTACACGTACATTACGGCCGATCACCACCGTACCGGTACGTGAGTTAATAATGATGCGGGCCGGCCCCTCATCCGGTGTCAGCGTCAGGTTCTCCAGCATGGAGAGATAGGTCACACGCTGAGAAGGATTCAATGGTGCATTAACTTGTATGGAGGCGGCATCTATGGCGCGTGCAGTACCCAGTCCCATGGTGTCGTTGATACTTTTGGTCAAACGATGGGCCGTTGTAAAGTCCGGGCTGTGCAGATTAAAGATCAGGCTGGTGGCATCACCAAACTGCGTAGGCACCGCACGCTCTACTATGGCGCCGTTAGGGATACGACCTGCGCTAGGAATATTTATCGTAACCCTGGAGCCATCAGCACCCTCGACTCCCAGCCCGCCCACTACCAGGCTACCCTGGGCCATGGCGTAGATATTGCCATCTACCGCCTTCAGCGGTGTCATCAACAAGGTACCGCCACGCAGGCTCTTGGAGTTACCGATAGATGAGACCGTGATATCAATATTCTGACCGGGTTTGGAGAAGGCAGGCAATTCTGCATGCACCATTACCGCGGCAACATTCTTCAGCTGCAGGTTGGCACCGGCCGGCAAGGTAACGCCGAACTGGTTCAACATCGACTTCATGCTTTGTACGGTAAAGGGCGTTTGCGTGGTCTGATCACCGGTGCCGTCCAGACCCACCACCAGGCCGTAGCCCACCAGCTGGTTGCTGCGAACCCCTGCGACCGAGGCAATGTCTTTCACACGCTCTGCCTGGATCGCCGTAGAGGCGGTCAGCAGAAGCAGTACTGCAATGCTCTGTAAGGTCTTGTTCATGTTTGCCTGGCCCTGGTTATAGTATCGTTTCTATAATCAATACAATTATCGTGCCATAATAAATTATTGTATATATTTCAATGTGTTAATAAAGAACAGGAATAATTAGATGGCCATATACAGGCACGGGAGGAAAGAGTTTGCCGCTATGGCAGAAAAGAATAAGCCGGTGGATTCATGCCACTGTACCCACCGGCTAGATTGTTTGGTGTCCTTAGGGTTCGGATACCAAGTTATGTCGTTAAAACCTATTATTATTATTACTCGAATCAGGCTCATGCCACTGCACCTGATTCTTCTTGCTCCGGTTTATGTCACTAAACCGGATTCTTCTGAGGAACAGGCTCATGCCACTGGACCTGTTCCACATCCGCAAAGCTCATGCCACTGAGGCTTTACGAAATTCTCTACACCATAGGGGCGGTGTGACTCATAGAGACGAATTCCGGTGGCCCTAAAAAGGCCACACCGGGTGACCCTAAAAGGGCCACACCTTCTTGAAAAACTTGCTCATCCAACCATCGCGATTGGCGTCTGCCAGTGCGCCGGTGCCGCCATAGATGATCTGGACATTGGCGACCTTGGTGGATTGAACGGTATTGTCGGGGCTAACGTCTTCAGGACGGATAATCCCGGATACGCGGATGAACTCATCACCCTGATTCAGTGAGAGGATCTTCTCTCCACGAACGACCAGATAACCGTTTGCCAGCACTTCCATAACGCTGACACTAATCGTACCTTGCAGACTATTGCTCTGAGCACTGGAACCCGAGCCATCAAAGGCCTGGTCAGTGTTTG
>JAOUJT010000067.1 GCA_029883105.1 Gammaproteobacteria bacterium | reverse complement strand
CTCCTTGCGTACCATGTCCATGTCGAGATCGACGATCTGACCGATCAGCTCATCCAGTTGTGCCGCCTGTAAGGCTCCGGGCTGGGAGAAGATGGCGATCTTTTCACGGAACACCATCAAGGTAGGGATAGATCGGATCTGGAACATACTACCCAGCTCCTGCTCTGCTTCAGTGTCAATCTTGGCAAAAACGATATTCGGATATTTTTCCGCCGCCGCCTCAAAGATAGGCTTGAAGAACTTACATGGGCCACACCACTCCGCCCAGAAATCCAGCAGTACGATGTCGTTGTTGTCGATCACTTCTTGAAAATTTTCTTTGGTTAAGTCGATAGCGGACATAGCGTTTCTCCAATTTGAATACGGTTCACCGCCTTATGTTAGCGGTGCTAAATGTCATAAATTCAATTATATGGTTGAATGCTTAATATTCAAGCACTGAAGATAAAATAATTGTGTCAATATTACCCTAACCGGAGTGGGGTTAATTCCCCGTTCTCACGGTAGCGTCGGTAATCCTCCAGGATCAGCCCATGGTCGAAGGCCAATTCAGGCAGTTCATCCAGATGGTACAGAGCCAGATTACGGGCATCATCCATTGCCCTGGCCTCTCCTCTAGCCTCCGCCACATAGACAGGACTCACGGTGTGTCCACGGGGATCACGCTGCGGGTCCGAGTAGTTGCCTAATAAGACTCTCAGTGTAACCACCAATGAGGTCTCCTCCCTGGCCTCTCTGATAGCAGCCTGCTCCAGTCGCTCGCCCACATCCACAAAACCTCCCGGGATGGCCCAGCCATAAGGTTCATAACGGCGTTCAATCAGAACGATGGGGCAGTCGGGACGATCCACCATCTCGATGATGATATCCACAGCAATACTTGGGGTAATAGGACGTGACATACAAAACCCTACATAAATGAGTCAATTTAGTGCGGCGTTTACGAAACCCCTGCACTGTCTATGCTTAGGAAAGTTCTAACAGTATCGCAAATATGCGGCCTTCATGGGAAATGACTATGCAAATCGGAATGATTGGACTTGGCAAGATGGGGGCAAATATGTCACGACGTTTATGTCGTAGTGGCATTACGGTTTTAGGTTATAACCGCAGCCCGGAGATCACTCGCCAGTTGGCTGAGGAGGAGGGTCTCATCGCCTGTGAGGATCTGCAAAGCCTGATCTCACAACTGCCCTCGCCACGGATCGTCTGGCTGATGCTGCCCAGCGGTGAAGCCACCGAACTGATGTTACTGAAGCTAGAAGAATACCTATCGGCAGGCGACATCATCATCGACGGTGGTAACGCCAACTATAAGGATAGTCAGCGCCGCGCGGAATTGTTGTCCGCGGCAAAACTGGAGTTTGCCGATTGTGGCACCTCTGGAGGAATCTGGGGACTGGAAAATGGTTACTGTCTGATGATTGGTGGTAAACCCCAGGTTATTCAATTGATACAGCCCGTATTGCAGGCCCTGGCACCATCTAACGATCAGGGTTGGGCACATGTGGGTCCGGTCGGTTCAGGACATTTCACCAAAATGATCCACAACGGTATTGAATACGGCATGATGCAGGCGATGGCCGAAGGCTTTGATTTACTAAAGGGCAAAAGGGAATTTCAACTGGATCTGGCGCAAATATCAGAACTATGGCGCCATGGTTCAGTTGTGCGCAGCTGGTTACTGGATTTAACCGCCGAATTCCTGCACGAGGATACGGAGTTAGCAGATATCGTTCCCTATGTGGCTGACTCGGGTGAAGGGCGCTGGACGGTGCAAGAGTCTATAGAACAAGGCATCGCCGCACCGGTACTCACCCTCGCCTTGCAGATGCGCTTTACTAGCCAGAATGAACAGGCCTACGGTAATCGTATGTTAGCTATGATGCGTAAGGCCTTTGGTGGCCACTCGCTGAAGGATAAATAAGTCATGCAAGACTGCACATTTATTGTCCTCGGTGCTACAGGCCATCTCGCACGCACCAAGCTATTACCTGCCATCTATCACCTGGAATTGGCCGCACGCCTGCCTGCGGGGTTGCGCATTATCGGCTTTAGCCGCAAGGCCTGGGATCATGAAAACTTCTGCAGCCAGATCGTTGACAGCCTAAAACAAGCTACCGATGATAATGTCAACGAACAAAGTTGTGACAACCTATGCCAGCGAATCCAGCTATTTACGGGAGACATGACTGACGCATCATCTTTACGCCAGCTACGTGAAAAGATCCTCACGGATAAAAACACCCCGAATAATCTTATTATCTATATGGCGATTCCACCTTCGCTGTACGGCGAGGTCAGTGAGGCACTGGCCATGGCGGGCTATAACAATGAAGAGTCCGGTTGGGTTCGTCTGGTGATCGAAAAGCCCTTTGGCTACGACATAGAAAGTGCACAACTACTGGATAATCGTCTGCATAAAAATTTCCAGGAACGACAGATCTACCGCATCGATCATTATCTGGGCAAAGGAACGGTGCAAAATGTCATGGTATTTCGCTTTGCTAACCTTTTGCTGGAACCGCTATGGAACCGTAATTATATTGATCACGTGCAGATTACTCATGCCGAATCCCAGGGCATTGAAGGTCGTAGTGAGTTCTATGATCAGGTTGGGGCCATGCGCGACATGATACAGAGTCATCTATTGCAAATGCTCACACTTGTGGCGATGGAACCACCGGCATTGCTGGATGCAGAATCACTGCGAGACGAGAAGGTCAAGGTACTGAAATCTATCCGCCCCATCACGAAGCAGGCTGTACATGCACACGCCTTTAGGGCGCAATATACACAGGGAATGATCAATGAGGGTAAAGTGGCGGCATACATAGAGGAGGAAGGTATCGATGCACGGAGTACCACCGAAACCTATGCGGCATTAAAATTATACATAGACAATTGGCGCTGGCGCGGCGTACCCTTTTACCTGCGTACCGGCAAGCGCCTGGCACAAAACAGCTCCGTTATTAGTATACGTTTTAAGCCCCCTCCTCAGCAGTTATTCCGCAAGACACATATGGAACAGTTAAAACCAAATTGGATTATTCTTGGCATACAACCGCATGAATGCCTGCGTATAGAGTTACAGTCTAAGGAACCAGGACTAGAACTGCATCCTCATACAGTACAATTGGATGCCAGCTACAATCAGGATGATACCCGTACACTGGATGCCTATGAGGCATTACTACTGGATGTGATCGAGGGCGACAACTCCTTGTTTTTGCGATATGACGAAATCATCTACGCATGGGAGATCATCGACCCCATCATCAAGCAGTGGTCTAGCGAGCGTGATTTCATTCATAGCTATACTGCCGGTAGCTGGGGACCTGAAGAGGCAGCCAGATTATTCGACAGTGAAGGTCATCAGTGGAGAAACACTACAGCTACATAACGATAATATTGTAAATAGTTAGTCGATACTACAGGTACAGTAAGCTATGTAAACATTGACAGGCTATACTTCACTTATCGATAGACTTTGGCAATAATAGATTATGTCAGGAAATCCAAAATATCAGATTGACAGCTTGTTGGCTCAGACTGAACTCCCATCCTTACCTGAAGCCATCGTCAAACTTGGCGATGCTATTTCCAACGATGTATCCATGGAAACTATCGTAGCACTGGTACAAAACGAACCTGCGTTATCGGCTCGAGTACTGCATCTTGCCAACAGTGCGTGGTATCATCCCGGCCATCCGGTCACTACGATTAAAGAAGCTATTTCAAATATAGGTTTGGCAACCACATATCAATTGGTGGTTGTGTCCAGTATTATACAAATATTTCAAGGTATAGATTCACAATTAGTAAACATGCGCACATTCTGGCAGCAGTCCATGCGCATGGCGTGTGCCGCATCTGTTCTGGCCGAACATATACACCATCCGAGCTCTCTAAGAATCTTTTCCAGCGGAATACTTTCGTACATAGGCAAACTGATATTTTACGTAAGCATCCCGAATGAAATGCAGAAGATTATGTTAATAGTCAGGGACGAAGGCATTCCACAATATCAGGTCGAAAAAGAAATTCTTGGATTGGAACATAGCGAGTTAGCAGTAGGCTTATTGGCCTCGTGGAAACTTCCGCACGAGCTATACGCACCAATAGAGTGTTTTTACACCCCTAAGGAGTCAGCGCAATCATATCGACAGGATGCCAACATACTTAACCTTGCACATTATATGCAGTACACCTATGCCCATGAAATTGCCCTGACGGATCCACCCGGCCCACCATCCGTTGAGGTATTGAATGCGTTGGGGCTGAGACTAGATGGACTACCCTCTTTAGCGCATGATGTGGATATCAAATACCGAGAGGGCCTGAGTCTTTTTGTCGCGCACTAGCACTTGGAATACAGTCCGGATAGGCATCCTGATCAACATACCATATCATCTCTCCTCTAGGTTCAATGGTAGCAATGGGCAACGCATCAGCAGTTCCACTTAGCAGCTGAGAAAACATCTCTGTTTTATCCGCACCTGTGACCAATACCCACACATTATCAGCATTATTAAGCAGTTTATAGTTCATGCTTATACGCCATGCATCAAGTTTATCTACATGTGTGGCAACAACCATTCTATCGTCGTGGATTGAATCAAGGGAAAATAGGGATGCTGTATGACCATCCGTTCCCATACCAAGAAGTACCAAATCAAATTTCGGCAAACCATCATGAATCGGCAAGCTTGCTAACAATGTCTGGGCATATAAAGCCGCCGAACTACTTGGGTCACATTCCGTAGGAATTGGATTAACATGATCTTGCGAAATATGACAGGGTATAAATAGTTCATTGTTTAGCATATTATAATTGCTATCCCCATGATTCATAGGCACATGCCGTTCATCGCCAAAATAAAATCGTATACCTTCTAAACGCTCGTTTTCACGACAATGCTGTGCAAGCAGTTGATACAATCGTTTCGGTGTTTTTCCTCCAGACAGGGCGACACTGAACTGACCCTGTGAAGTAATAAATCTTCGCGACAGGAGCAAAAAGTGTTCTGCCACACTACGACATAAGACATCAGAATCCGGAAAACAGTTGATTTCACCTTGCATAAATCCACTCATAGACCAAACTTACCTCTACAAGATAGCCTAATATCTAAGCCCCGACAGAAAAGTATGTGATAACCCATGTCAGCGCCAGAGCTCTATACAGAAGCAATAAAACTACTATCCACATGTGTTACAGAACACGGTTTTATTGCATCGCCATCCAACAGTGCCAACTACAATAGAATATGGGCCAGAGATGGCATTATTATGGGTCTCTCTGCACTTTTGAGTCGCGAACAGATTTTAATACACTCCTTTAAAAATACCTTACTAACACTTTCACTTCATCAAGGTCCACATGGCGAAATCCCGAGTAATTACGATCATCTATCACAACGTATAAGTTATGGAGGTACCACCGGAAGAGTGGATGCAAACCTGTGGTTCATTATTGGCTGTTGTGAATATTGGTTTGAGACGCAGGATGAAGACTTTCTGCAAACTATCCTGCCTTGTTTAGAAAAGGTGCGTTTTTTGTTAGGTGCCTGGGAATTCAACAATCGAGGCTTGATATATGTGCCCCAGGCAGGAGACTGGGCGGATGAATATCTTCAGTCGGGATATGTGTTATATGATCAGGTTCTCTACTACCGGGCTCTGGAATCAATCTGTGCCCTGCACAACCATATTCATAATAGTCAGGACCATGAACTAATTTCAAAAACTCAGCAACTAAAACACCTTATACAAACCAACTATTGGTTAGGCGAGACAGATTCTGATCGTGACATTTATCATGAAGTGTTGTATGAAAAAGGACTTAAATCACGAACAGAATGTCGTAACCAATACTGGATGCCATTTTTCTCCCCCAGTGGCTACGGTTATAGATTCGATAGTTTTGCAAATATACTTGTATCAATATTTGGCATATCCAACCTCGAGCAGCAAGACAGAGTCGATCAATACATTGACAGCATAACGACAAAACAGCTAAATCTCATCCCTGCCTTCCATCCAGTGATCTTGCCAGTGGATAAAGACTGGGAGGAACTTCAAATGACCTTTAGTTTCACCTTTAAAAACAATCCGTATGAATATCACAATGGGGGTCTATGGCCGATGCTCAGCGGATTCTACGTATACGATTTATGTCAAAGAGGTTTGTACAAATTGGCCAATGAATATACCAACTCCATAAATCGTGCCAACAACCTCGAGTACCATGAGATGAAACCGTCCTTTCCTGAGTTTTTGCATGGACAAACACTGCACCCAGGAGGAACCTTGCAACAAGGTTGGAGTGCCGCAGCAAGTGTGATCAGCCACCACGCTCTGCTGGGGGAGAAACTGTTCCGTGACATTGCCTAAACTACTTCTTTGTACTGATCTTGATCGAACATTAATACCGAATGGTCCTGAACCCGAGTCACCAACGGCAAGACCTCTTTTCCAGCGATTATGTCGAGAGCCGGAAGTAACCCTTGTCTATGTGAGTGGTAGGGATAAGAACCTAATACATCAAGCTATGGATGAATTCTCTATTCCCGAACCCCGTTACGCGATTACTGATGTGGGCACTATTATCTATGAGATAATTGATAGAAAATGGAAGATCTGTGACGAATGGACAAGTCTTATCTCGTCATCCTGGGGTGATTATTCTGGCACAGAAATACACAACCTTCTCAGATCTGTATCACAGATCCAACAGCAGGAGGCACGCAAACAAAATCGATACAAATTAAGTTATTATCTTCCACTGAAAGAATCTCACACCGATATCACAAAGACCATCCATGACATTCTTAATTCATTCGATATAGATAGTAATGTTATATGGAGTATAGATACGAATAAAAACACCGGACTCATAGATATACTCCCTGCCAGAGCAAACAAACTTACCGCCATACGATGGTTAGCTACCAGATTAGCCATGAGAGAGGATAGCATTTTCTTTGCTGGGGACAGTGGAAATGATATCGATGTTATTAGTAGTACTATTCCATCGGCAATCGTTGCCAACGCTTCGAGTGATTTCAAATCATTGGCTTTATCTGCCGCACAAGCGAGGCATAGCGAAGACACCCTATATATAGCGAAAGGATTGTTACCCTGCATGAATGGAAATTACGCCGCAGGAATACTGGAGGGTATATGTTACTACTGGCCAAAGGCCACAGAATGGCTAACATCGGAATTACGGTTACTTGAAAAATCTTAATCCTGATCACAGGGCTTAATGTTTTGTGTTAGAAACCCATAATGTTGAAGACCATCCATTATCCCTGCAGCATACTCTTTTTCAGAGAAATATATCCTTGCTGAATCCCGATAACTCTCAAGTTCATCACTATGATTTGCAACGACCACAGAAAGAGTATCCCCACTAATCATACCCTCATCATTACCCGAGTCACCTACGGTAAAAATCGCATCCAGAGGTATACCCCACTTAAGGGCAAGGTATCGAATTGCCAATCCCTTGGAAGCTCTTATCGGTAATATATCGAGATTACTATTATTCGACACTAATACGTTTGCATGTAAGTCGTCTTGGCGCAGCTGTTGTTTTATCTTATTCAGGCTAGGTGCTACAACAGGGTTAATGTAGTAACTAAGTTTATAATCTCCCTGCACTTTCTTGCCACGATATCTCAGCCCAGGGAGCTTATTTATTGATTCCCGTATCTTTTCCCTTTCCCATCTATAGTCGATGTGTTTTTTCCAAGCCTGGTCGATAACCATGTTTCGGCCCTGATGTGAATAATATATCTCACTACCAACTGATACGATTAATATATCTGGCAAAGGAACACCCCATGCTCGCAGTTCTTTTATAGCGCTTTCAAGACCACGACCCGTGGCAATTCCAAAACCAATCTTTATGCCCCGTAATGTACTTAGCCTTGTCACCAGAATAGATAAAGATTCTTTGTCGCCCAACAAACTATTATCCAGAGCACTGAACGCCAATCTATCAACCATAGGTAATCGACTTCTAACCGGCAGACTTCTGCGATAAGGCTTAACACCAAATAAACGTTTGATCTCCTTTATGTAGTTTTGCACGTGTCCAGGCCAAGAGTAATATTGTTGTGTACCTTGCATGCCATTTTTTGAATATTTCTTCCACCGCTTGCGATCTTGCATGGTCGTTTTTATCGCAGAGCTAATCCCCTCGATATCTAATGGTTCAATCAGCACACCATTATTACAATGGGCAAGGATATCCACAGGCCCTCCGTTATTTGTAGCTATCATGGGCAGGCCGGATGCAGCAGCTTCTATCAATGTCAGACCAAATGGTTCTGTCAGTGCAGGATTAACAAATACGCCTTTTGTATAGGCCGCTATTTGATATATCTCATGTACTTCCGAATTATTATGATACTTTGGGTAGGCCACCTTTCCATACAAATCGTAATCATCTATTAGACCAATTACCTGTTGTAGAATTTTTCTAGTACCGGCATCCAGGTCATCGATACGTTCCCGACATCCTAGTATCAGCACCAGATTTGCCATCTCTTGTAACTCAGCATCCAGACCATAGGCATGGACCAAAGAAAGGATATTTTTACGCTCATCAGCTCTGGACATAGCAAGGATAATTGGCCGTCGTGGGTGCTCTAAAAATCTACGTATCTGGGAATAGTAATTTGGCATGTGGGTGTGAAAAGAATGGTGAATGAATCTAGTTAAATCTACGCCCGGAGGAATAACACGCATACGTTGTGGTTGGTAGTTATCATAAAGTTTATACTGCTCATCCACTTCTTGTGTGGTGCTTGCTACCACCAGAGCGGCTGTATCCAGAGTTAATTCTTCTGCTTCAATTCTCTGTGTAATGTGATAACGATCTTCTATGGATTTGTGTGTACTACCTTTTTTCAATAATAACTGATATTTAACACGTCCTAGTGAATGGCCCGTATGCACATGCAGAATACCCAACAGAGATGACAGTTGACTGCCTATATACCCTGCATCGGCATAGTGACTGTGTATGACATCCGGCACCGTTCCTTGTTCACGTATATACTTGATCGCATTATCTATAAATCCATCTAAATAGGGCCACAGCACCTCTTTTCTTAAATATCTTTTGGGACCACATTCAAGTCTAACTATAGTAAAATCATCAGTAACACATTCTGTGTCCTGCGAATATATAGCATCAACTTTTGAATCTTTCACTTTACGGGTGAGAAGGTCTACTTTATCAACATCTGGATGCCTGACTAAGTTTCGCGCCAACTCAAGCACATACAACACCTGACCTCCAGTATCGGCATCACGCCCCAACTGTGGCTCCTCTGAACGTATCAAGCCATGCACACTCACCAATATGATATACAAACCTCTTTTGCGCATAAAATCTATCCGTTTTTTCAGAAGATTCTCATATCATCCCTACAACAGTCACGCCATATCAATATATCTTCCGACTTTGCTTAACAACTTTAGACATAATTTATTACTACAAAACTAGACGTCTCATCTCTCTATGTCTACACCTATAGACAGACAACTTTTTATCTGGATTTTATATATATGATATCAACCGAAGTGCTCAAATCCGCCAGTACCATTCTTGAACATTCCATAATGTATTATCAGGGCCGACCGGTAGGCACACTGGCAGCTTTACCATCAAGTCCGCTTGCAGCAGCAAATTACGAAGAATGCTTTATTCGTGACTTTGTGCCGTCTGCATTTGTCTTTCTAATCCAGGGAAGAAGTGAGATCGTAAAAAACTTTCTCGAAACTGTATTAACATTAAAAACCCGCGAGCGTGTTGTTGCCGGCCATGAAATCCAACCTGGCGTTATGCCTGCAAGTTTCAGAGTAACAATAGACAGTAGCGGAAGCGAAAAGCTTGTTGCGGATTTTGGTGAACGAGCCATAGGCAGGGTCGCACCGGTAGACTCTATGATGTGGTGGATAATATTATTGGATATTTACACAAGAAGCACAGGTGACGTGGAACTTGCTTCCAGGCCGGAGTTCCAAAGTACCATGGCTCAGATCCTGCATCTATGTCTTAAAGACAGTTTTGAGGTTTCACCATCCTTACTCGTGCCGGATGCATGTAGCATGATCGACAGACGCATGGGAATTTACGGTCACCCGCTCGAAATCCAAAGTCTGTTCTACGGTGTGCTACGCATTATCGACAACCTTTACCTTGAGCCTGAACCACAATCCAAAGATAAGGTCTCACTGCTACACACGGCCAAGGTTCGAAAACAGGCACTTTTGAATTACGTACGAATATTCTACTGGTTAGATCTCAAACGACTAAACGAAATTCATCGCTATAGCACTGAAGAGTTGGGCCCAGAAAGTATCAACGTACTGAACATTCATCCTGAGTCAATTCCTAACTGGGTGGTCAACTGGATACCGCTTGATAGTGGCTATCTGGTGGGAAATGTTAGTGTAGGGCGTATGGATTTTAGATTCTTTTCCCTTGGTAATCTTCTTGCCATACTTTTCAATCTATCTACTGAGGATCAATCTCGTAAAATACTTAATCTTTATGAATCCAGATGGGATGATCTCATCGGTGATATGCCTGTAAAGATCATCTATCCTGCGATGGAAGGCCTTGAATGGGAAGTACGTACGGGTTCAGACCCAAAAAATGTACCTTGGTCATATCAAAATGGTGGTAACTGGCCGGCCTTAATGTGGCCATTTGTTGCCGCTGCGATAAAAACTGGGCGCCAGGACATTGCTGAGCGTGCATACCAAACTGCGGTAAAAAGACTGAAGGAGGATAATTGGCCTGAATATTATGATGGCCACTCTGGGCGCTTGATTGGCCGTCGCTCAAACTTTCAACAGGTATGGACAGCGACATCCCTGCTTTTGTCACATCATTTATTAGAAGACCCATCACTATTAGATTTATTACCTAATGCCTTGTGACATCGTTCAGGCCATGAGGGTTTTACTGTATTCAATCTCACGATGTGACTGCATACGGTAGCCTAATGACGCGGATATAGTCATCGCTGCATCCTGAACATCGATACTCCAGCTTTCACAACGTCTATCTATAGGAGATGAGATGGATATACCCGCAATCGGCAAGCCTTTGTTATCGTATATCAAACTCCCGACACAGCCTACGCCCTCTTCTGCTTCTTCATTATCAAAGGCATAGCCTCGATTATAAGCCTCAATTGCACTGCTTACGAGAGTATCGGTATCGGTAATAGAGTTACGGGTATTTCCGGGTAAACCTGTTTGTATACTGTATTGTCTGATAGCGGCCTCACCATCACCGCCAAGCAACAGTTTACCCACCGCGGTAAGATGTAACGGAGCACGACTACCAATCACTTGCTCCACGCGCATCATTCGACTGGATAATGAGCGATCGATGTATAGCACTTCATCACCCTGCCTGAGTGTCAGATTTACCGTTTCATCAACTTTATCTCGCAACTTTTCCATCACCGACTTAGCACAAGCTTTAATATCCTGATCCACATAGGAGTGACTGGCTAATTGCCCTAATCTTGAGCCAAGAAGGTACTGACCTCTCTCGGTGCGGCACACAACCCCATGTTCGATCATAGATGCCAATATACGAAAGGCGGTTGATGGATGAAGACCGGTATCGGCAGAAAGGTACTTTAGTGAGACGGGACCGTCATAGAGGGTAATCGTATGCAGTATGCACATCATACGGTCGATGACTTGTATAGACGTTT
>JAOUJT010000066.1 GCA_029883105.1 Gammaproteobacteria bacterium | reverse complement strand
AACTCGTCGGGCGTGTAGTCTCTATGCAACCACCCTGGTCCACCGAGATGTCAATAATAACACTCCCGTTCTTCATTTCACCCACTGTATTGGCGCTGACCAGGTGCGGGGCTCTGGCACCGGGGATCAGTACCGCACCGACCAACAGGTCGGCATCGACCACCGCATTGTGCAGTGAATCCGCATAGGGATAGAGTGCCGTGACGTTGTCACCAAGGGCATGCATCGCCTGCAGCTTGTCCATATTGGTGTCAAAAACCGTCACCTGGGCTCCCATTGCAGCAGCCATACTCGCCGCATGGCTACCGGCCACACCGGCCCCTAACACCACCACCTTGCCTCGGGTTGTGGAGGGTATACCGCCCAACAACACTCCTCGACCTCCCTGGGCCTGGTGCAGATAGTGCGCGCCCTCCTGCACCGCCACCCTACCGGCGATCGCGCTCATGGGCGCCAGCAGGGGCAGCCGACCATGAACATCGGTGACGGTCTCAAAACCGACGGCGGTAATGCCGGTATCCAGCAGCACCTGGGTCAGTTCCGGTTCTGCCGCCAAATGCAGATAACAGAACAGGCGATGATCCGCTCTAAGCAAGCCCCACTCTTCCGGTTGAGGCTCTTTCACCTTCACTATCAATTCTGACTGTTGATATAGGGTGGTCGCATCGGGGACAATGTTGGCACCGAGTTCTATGTAGGTGTGATCGGGGTAACCACTTTTTTCACCGGCTCCCGCTTGTAAAATGAGTTCGTGTCCCTCATTAATAAGTTCTGCCACCGCAGCCGGGATCATGGCCACACGTCCTTCGAGGGTCTTTACTTCCTTGGGTATACCGATTCGCATACATCGACCTTTACGCTGAGTACCTAAATTCTTTAAAATAGACTAAGTCAAAATTGAAGCGGGTACAAAACCCAATGCCTGGGATGTACCCTACTAGTCGCATTACACCGGAGAGTCTATCACATGAGTGAAACCAAACATTGTCGCGTCATCGTCCTGGGTTCCGGCCCTGCCGGGTATTCTGCCGCCGTTTACGCCGCCCGTGCCAATCTTAATCCGGTGCTGATCACCGGCATGGAACAGGGTGGACAGTTGATGACCACCACCGACGTCGACAATTGGCCTGGTGCCTCCGATGGCATCGAGGGGCCACAGCTGATGGCCAACATGCAGGCACATGCGGAACGCTTTAATACCGAGATCATCTTTGATTACATTAATAAGGCCGACCTCTCCAAGCGCCCATTCACCCTCACCGGTGATGGCGGCGCGACCTATACCTGTGATGCGCTGATCGTTGCTACCGGTGCCTCGGCCATGTACCTGGGGCTGGATTCCGAAGAGGCCTTTAAGGGCAAGGGTGTCTCCGCCTGTGCTACCTGTGACGGTTTCTTCTATAAGAACCAAAAGGTCGCTGTGGTGGGCGGCGGTAATACCGCAGTGGAAGAGGCCCTCTATCTGGCCAATATCGCCGAACATGTCACCATCATCCACCGTCGAGACAAGTTCAGCAGTGAAAAGATCCTCTCTGCGGAACTGATGAAGAAGGCCGAGTCCGGTAACGTCACCATTGAGTTCAACCGCGAGCTGGAAGAGGTCCTGGGTGATAATTCCGGTGTTACCGGACTGCGTCTGAAGAGCACATCCGGTGAGGCCACTAAGGATATAGATGTACATGGCGTGTTCATTGCCATCGGTCATAAGCCCAACACTGGCCTGTTCGATGGACAACTGGATATGGACCACGGCTATATTTCAGTTAACTCCGGCATCAAGGGCAATGCCACGGCCACCTCGGTGGAAGGTGTCTATGCGGCAGGTGACTGTGCCGACCACATCTATCGCCAGGCCATTACCTCCGCCGGTACCGGCTGTATGGCGGCGCTGGATGTAGAGCGCTTCCTGGATGCTGAAGGCTAAGGGCCAGGCGTCTTAATAATAAAAAGGCCGGACTCTCCGGCCTTTTTGTTTTAGCCTCCATGCTATGAAGATAAAAGTCTGTCACCACTTGTCCGATCTGGACGCCGCACAATGGAATGCCCTAAGCAATGGGGACAACCCCTTTGTTCGTTACGAGTTCCTGCAGGCGCTGGAGCAACACGACTGCCTGGGTGAAAAGCATGGTTGGTTACCGCATCACCTGCTCTATTATTCCGATGACAGTGAGCAACTGCTGGCAGCCCTGCCCCTCTACCTGAAAAACAACTCCTACGGCGAGTTTGTGTTTGACTGGGGCTGGGCCGACGCCTATCAGCGTAATGGACTGGAGTACTATCCCAAGCTGGTCAGCTGCATCCCTTATACCCCCGCACAGGGGCCACGACTACTGATCCACAAGGCAGTGGAAGATAAGGAGGCAGTGGCCCAGGCCCTCATCACCGCCTCCATAGAGCTGGCACAGAAACAGGGACTCTCATCCCTGCACATTCTGTTCACCGAAGAAGAGGATACCCGACGCCTGCGTGAGCATGGTCTGCTGATGCGTATGGGGGTGCAGTTCCACTGGCATAACCGTGGCTATAAAGACTTTGATGATTACCTCAGCCACTTTGCCTCCAAGAAGCGCAAGAATATCCGTCAGGAGCGCCGCAAGGTGGCCCAGTCCGGCATAGAGATCGAATGCCTGCATGGGGATGATATCAACGCAGAACAATGGCAGAGCATCTACCATTTCTACCAAGTGACCTTCCATAAAAAGAGCGGTTATCCCAGTCTCAGCCTGGCCTTCTTTCAGTCCATCGCCAAGCAGATGCCCAAGGCCCTCGTGGTGTTTATGGCCCGCCATGAAGACCGCTATGTTGCCGCCTCCATCTGTTTTCGCGGCGACACCGGGCTGTATGGAAGACACTGGGGTTGTGATGAGGAGTTCGACAGCCTGCACTTTGAGTTGTGTTATTACCAGGGGCTGGAGTACGCCATTGAGCACGGTCTGCAGGTGTTTGAACCGGGCGCACAGGGCGAGCACAAGGTCAGTCGCGGTTTTGAACCCACCCGCACCTGGTCTGGCCACTGGATTGCACATCCGCAATTCAGTCAGGCCATTGGCAATCACCTGCAACACGAAATTCTGGGTATGCAACAGTATCACCAGGAACTAACCGAACACCTGCCGTTTAAACATCGTGACGAGGATGTCGGGCATGAATGATGCGGGGCCTTACTGGCTGGACCCATTGAGCCCGGTGAATGCCTTTCCAGATATCGACCTTGCCCTGGACGAACCCGATGGGTTGCTGGCGGTGGGCGGTGATCTCAGTATTAATCGTCTGCTGGCCGCATACAGTCGCGGCATCTTTCCCTGGTATAACGATGATCAACCTATTCTCTGGTGGTCACCCAATCCGCGCGCAGTACTCTATCCCGGGCAGTTGAAGATCTCACGCAGCATGAAGAAACGCCTGCGCAAGCAGGAGTATCGCATCACCCTGGATCAGGACTTTACCGCGGTTATCCAGCATTGCGCTGCGCCACGCACCACACAGGCTGGCACCTGGATCATTGCGGAGATGCAGCAGGCCTATATCAAACTGCACGAGCGTGGTTATGCCCACTCTGTTGAGGCCTGGTATGGCGATGAACTGGTAGGTGGACTTTATGGTATCTCCATCGGCAAGATGTTTTTCGGCGAGTCTATGTTCAGTCGTCGCACCGACGCCTCCAAGGTGGCCTTCATCCATCTGGTCCGACAATTACAGGCCTGGGGCTACCCTCTGATCGATTGTCAGGTAAGCAGTGAACACCTGAGTAGCTTAGGAGCCATAGAGATATCACGCAGTGACTTTCGCCAGCAGGTTGAACACCTGACCATGCTGCATGGCCAGCCCAACCCCTGGCAGATGGCAAGTACGGAAACCCTGCTATTGGATATACTCAAACCATGAGTCTGTCCATCCCTATCAGCTTCTACGCCACCCCACCGCATGAGTGCAGTTACCTGCCAGAGCGTATGGCGATAACGGTGTTTGCCGATCCGCGGGCCGAGATGGACATGCATATCTATAACGCCCTGATCCAGTATGGTTACCGTCGTAGTGGTTCCCATGTCTATGCCCCTCACTGTGAGGGCTGTAGCAGCTGTCGCTCTATGCGACTAGAGGTAAAGAACTTTCGCGCCAATCGTTCTCAGCGCAGAAACCTGCAGCAGAACCAGTCGCTGAGCACACATATTCATCCTGCCAGTTTTAATCAGGAACACTACGAGCTGTATGAAAAATACATCGCCAGCCGACATCAAGGCGGCGGTATGGATAATCCACAGCCTGACAGCTATATGGATTTTCTCAAAGCAGAGTGGTGCCAAACCGAGTTTGTGGAATTTCGAGAGGCAGGAGAATTGCTGGCCGTAGCGGTGGTAGACCAAACGGACAGTGGGCTATCTGCGGTCTACACCTTCTTCGATCCAGAACAGTCATATCGTGGTCTGGGAACCTATGCGGTGTTGTGGCTAATCGACGAGACTCGACGTCGGCAAATCCCTTTCCTTTACCTGGGTTACTGGATCGAGGAATCGCCCAAAATGGCCTACAAGGCCCGCTTTCAACCTCACCAGATATTCTCAGCCGGCCAATGGCTATAAATTGGTGACTTATGGTCGATATATTCACATATCTGACCGATACACTTTGAAATATGGCGCTAATTCAGGCAGAATGCGCCTTTGTTTTTGTTAGCAGAATCTAGTTGGAGTTTGCGGAGTTTATGGCTAAAGAAGAAAACATCGAAATGGAAGGTACGGTAATCGACACCTTGCCCAATACCATGTTCCGAGTCGAGTTGGATAATGGCCACGTCGTGACTGCCCATATCTCTGGCAAAATGCGCAAACACTACATCAGAATCCTCACCGGTGACCGTGTGACTGTACAGCTGACCCCTTACGACCTGAGCAAAGGTCGAATCACCTTCCGTCAGCGTTAAGTTCTCGCCACTCGGACATAAAAAAAGCGCCTGAGGGCGCTTTTTTTATGCGGCAGACAAAAGCTGACTTATGCCTCCGCCAGACCTTTACGGGTTTGGTATTCGAACGACAACTTACCGTCCTTTTCACCTATCAACACATGACCACCTTCTGACAGACTACCAAACAGGATCTCGTCCGCCAGGGCTTTCTTGATATGCTCCTGTATCACTCGCACCATAGGTCTTGCGCCCATGGTCTTGTCATAGCCCTTCTCACACAACCAGGTCATTGCATCCGCGTCCACTTCCAGGCTCACATGCTTGTCCATCAACTGCGCTTCCAGTTCGGCAATGAACTTATCCACCACATGGATCACCTGTTCTGCATCCAGTTGCTTGAACTGAATAATATTGTCCAGGCGGTTGCGGAATTCAGGGCTAAAGGCGCGGTTGATGATCTCCATGCCATCGGTACTGTTGTCTTGCTCGGCAAAACCCATTGAACGACGTTGCAGGGACTCGGCACCGGCATTGGTGGTCATCACCAGGATAACGTTACGGAAATCTGCCTTGCGCCCATTGTTGTCGGTGAGTGTGCCGTGGTCCATGACCTGCAATAACAGGTTAAAGACGTCTGGATGTGCCTTTTCGATCTCATCGAGCAACAACACCGCATGGGGTTGCTTGGTAACCGCCTCGGTCAACAGGCCACCTTGATCGAAGCCAACATAACCAGGAGGTGCACCGATAAGACGCGAAACGGTGTGTCGCTCCATGTATTCAGACATATCGAAGCGTATCAGCTCAATGCCCATAACCCGCGCCAGTTGTCGCGTCACCTCGGTCTTGCCGACACCGGTGGGCCCGGCAAAGAGGAAGGAACCGATGGGTTTTTGTTCACTGCCCAAACCGGAACGAGACAGCTTGATCGCAGCCGCTAAGGTATCGATGGCCTCATCCTGACCAAAGATCACACGTTTCAGATCCACGTCCAGATTCTTCAGCACATTTCGATCACTGCTGTTGACTTGCTTGGGTGGAATACGCGCCATCTTTGCGACAATGCTTTCAATATCATGTACACCAACGGTCTTTTTACGCTTGGAAGGCGCCAGCAACTGATTAAAGGCCCCTGCCTCGTCGATCACATCGATGGCCTTGTCTGGCAAGTGGCGGTCGTTGATGTAACGTGAGGAGAGCTCAGCGGCTATCTTAAGCGCCTGTTTGGTGTATTTAACGTTATGGTAATCCTCGTAACGGGATTTCAGCCCCTCAAGGATCTGTATGGTCTCGGAAACCGATGGTTCAGGCACATCGATCTTCTGAAAACGCCGGGCCAGGGCACGGTCCTTTTCGAAGATACCGCGGTACTCCTGATAGGTGGTTGAACCAATACATTTCAACTCACCTGAAGCCAACACCGGCTTGATCAGGTTAGAGGCATCCATAACGCCTCCAGAGGCAGAACCCGCACCGATGATGGTGTGGATCTCATCAATAAACAGGATCGCGCCAGGCTCTTTCTTCACCTGTTTCAATACCGCTTTTATGCGCTTCTCAAAGTCACCCCGGTATTTGGTACCGGCAACCAGAGCACCCAGATCCAGCGAATAGATGGTGCTGTCCTTTAAAACATCCGGCACTTCGCCATCGATAATTTTCTTCGCCAGCCCTTCCGCCAGAGCGGTTTTGCCTACACCGGCTTCGCCCACAAACAGAGGATTGTTTTTTCTGCGACGACACAATACCTGCACCGTACGCTCCACCTCATCACGGCGACCGATGAGGGGGTCGATCTTGCCCGCCAGCGCCTGTTCATTAAGATTGCTGGCGTAGACCTGCAAGGGATTTTGATTCCCCTCTTCACTGCTGCCCTCATCATCCACGGGGGAGAGGGTGTGCTCGTGATCGTCATCATCAGCGATCTTGGAAACACCATGGGAGATAAAATTCACCACATCGTAGCGGGTCACATCATGACTGTTTAGCAGGTACACCGCTTGTGAGTCCTGTTCACTGAAGATGGCAACCAGCACATTGGCGCCGGTAACTTCCTCTTTACCGCTTGCCTGCACATGAAACAAGGCACGTTGCAGCACGCGTTGGAAACCTAGCGTCGGTTGTGTTTCGCGTTGATCGTTTGGTTCTAGCTTGGGGGTGTTTTCTTCAATGAAGACATCCAGATCAACCTTAAGGCCATCCAGATCTGCTCCGCAGGCACGTAACACGTCCGCTGCAGAGGGATTGTCAATAAGGGCAAGCAACAGATGCTCTACCGTCATAAATTCAAAATTTCTCTCGTGGGCCTCACGAAAGGCAAGATTGAGGGTAAATTCCAGATCTTTACTCAGCATGCTCTGCTCCTGTGCGGGGTACCGACACTAGCGGTCGGCCTCCATCGTGCACTTTAAGGGATGCTGGTGTTCACGGGAAAAATCATTTACCTGTGCCACCTTCGTTTCCGCGATCTCTCGCGTGTATACACCGGCCACACCCATTCCCTTGGTGTGGATTGCGAGCATAACCTGAGTTGCACTTTCTCTATTCAGGTTGAAAAACTGCTCCAGTAACAAGACAACAAAGTCCATAGGAGTAAAGTCGTCATTATGCAGCAAAACCTTGAACATCGGAGGCCTTTTAATCTGTGGCCTGGCCTCTTGCAGTAACAGGTTGCCTGCGTCGTCATCGTGATGTTCTTCACTCATAGTAGTAGTACATGGCGCTTAATTTAAGAAATTCAATAGATAACAATGTATTTTCCCGGTAAACATTCATTTCAGACATTATAACAAGTGTAAGCGTTCAATAATAAACTTCTATTCCCTCTATGTTATGGGGGAATAAAGGATTTCTTCTCGTATTATTCCCCAATCTTGACTAATTTGCTTGGCTGTACCAAATTTAATTATCACTCCTGAAACAGGATGTTGATAGGTGTAGGCGTGCATGAGGGTTAGCCCGAAGTAGTATGACACGATCTTGATATGTGTAGGACTCCATCAAGAGGCAGTAATAATGGAAACAGGCTTCGTGAAATGGTTCAATAATGCCAAGGGTTACGGCTTTATTTCACCGGACGGCGGCAAGGATGAGGATATCTTTGCGCATTTTTCTTCTATTGGAATGGAAGGTTACAAGACATTAAAAAGAGGCCAAAAGGTTCAGTTCGAACTGACAGACGGTCCGAAAGGTCTACAGGCGCTGGATATCAAACCTTTTGGTGACATAGTTCCAGAGTCAAACGAAAACTAGCTCACCCGTTCATAGGTACATAAAAACCTGCGTCTATTGACGCAGGTTTTCTTATGGCGGCTATTACCACCCAGCGATATCCGCAACCAAAATCCCTCACAAACACTGCAGATTTACCCTTTAGTCGCACAGAATATCACCACATTAGATAGGTTTATTGCCGCGAATATTGTATCGTCATAGTAATGCGTGTTCAGTTACCCAATAACAGATATAACTATTCAACAGAATCCATATAAAAACACCATGAAGAGACTATCAGCGGCAAAAGATATTTTTAGATTTCTACGCGAAATGGAAAAAGACTTTTCTAGCAACCAGGGCTATCTGCTATCTGCTGCCCTGGCCTTTTACATTTTATTATCATTAATTCCTCTGCTTATACTAACCGTGATCGTTCTCGCTAATATCATTGAAGAGAGCACTCTACTCTCGATTGTTAGCGTCGAGCTCAGCGGCGTTTTTCCCGCCGTCATGGACTCATTCACATTACAGGTACAACAAGCCTATACCAGCAGAACCCTGTTCGGATATCTGGGAACCATTAGCCTCATCATCTTTAGCAGCCTCATATTTCGTACCCTGCAGAAGATAATGAAAATCATTTTTCCCTGTACAAACAAAAGGCGCCTACATTTAAGCAATATCATCATCCCGTATCTTTACATGCTTGTTTTTCTCCTGATTAGTTTTGTTTTCTCTGTTTTAAGCACCATGATCGACACCATAAACAAAACCAACTGGACAATATTTTCCTTCACTTTGGACATCTCTCCATTAGTGGGTAATTTAACGCAAATTCTGATCCTGCTGGCCAATTTCAGTTTGTTGGTATTATTTTATAAAATAGTTCCGCAGATAAAAATAAAGTGGAAGCATGCAATATATGCCGCTTTTTTTGTTGGAATCATATGGATATGTATCAAACAAATTCTGTTACTATTTTTTCAGAACTTTTCATCGGTCAGCATTATCTATGGTGCATTGAGTTCATTCTTCATCTTACTCATCAGCCTGGAAATATTCTCGCTTATACTTTTGCTTGGCGCTCAATTTATCGCCACACATCAGAATCGCATACAAAAAAGGCAAACTCTATATTGAGTTTGCCTTTCTTCTTGCAGAAGAAATTAATCCTACCTGCTCCACTCCGTAGTCCGTCCTAACAGGGCAAAACCGATATAACCTCTAACCTTTAGTGTATTGCCTTCCAGGGTCATTTTGCATTTATAGGTTTTACCGTTATTGGGATCATAGATCTCTCCATCTTCCCATACATTGTCACCGTCAAAAACAAAACCCGTTAATATCTGCAAGCCGATAATTGGATTGGCTTGCTTGCTTTCATCAGGATTATTACGATCAGTCTTTGTCTGGCCGGCCATTGCATCACCCTCAGGATATAACGCCTCTTTAAGCGCGATGATGTGACCACACAGGCCCGAATTACATTTAGTAATTTCAACATTTGACTTGGCATCTTTTGTAACCCACACACCGAGGATATCACCCTCCTCTGCCGCCTGACCCAGCGTAGTAAAGGCCATGGCAGCAATAAATAATAATCCTTTCATCCTCTTCATCTTTTTCTCCTGGTAGTTACTCAAATTGTAGTTATATGTTTAGGAAGTTTAGTACTTAATAATAATGAAAACAGCAAAAATATACTGGACATGGTCAAACATCCCAGCAATTCCCACTGTTGATATGCCCAGCCTGATAGTATCGTACCTAGTAAGCGTCCACAGGCGTTGGCCATATAGTAAAAACCCACATCCATTGTCACCTGTTCTCTGTTCGCATAGCGGAGTATTAAATATGAGTGTATGGATGAGTTAAGCGCAAACACTATAGCAAAAAGACCCAGCCCTATGATTAAACCCGATTCTATATCTTCTCCTTGCCATATATATGCTGTCAGCAGTAGAACAACGAGAAGCAACACCGCATTCCATATACTTGCGGTGCGTCCATCGGGGCCATGGTGATGATGACTACGCGCAACAATTTTTGGCGCTATGGTCTGAACCAGGCCATAGCCAATGATCCATACTGCAAAGAATGACCCCACATCCATGTGGCTCCAGCCTAACTGTGCGGAGAGAAAAACGGGCAATCCTACAACAAACCACACATCACGTGAGCCAAATAAAAACATTCTGCCCGCAGATAGCCAGTTGATTTCGGAAGACTTGGAAAATAAATGCTGGAATTTTGCTTTCTTCGCAGACCGTCCCATGCCACGAGGTAACAACAGCATGGTCAATATCAGGCTAAGCAAGAGTCCTGTAGCAAGGATGTATAGTGCCCACTGAAATCCATACACAGATAAAAGAAGCCCGCCAAGAAAAAAACCTCCTCCTTTAAGGGCATTTTTTGATCCGGTTAGTATCGCAACCCATTTAAATAACTGTGACCTGGCATCCTCTGGTAACAATAGTTTAAGGCTGGACTTGGCCCCCATTTTATTCAGGTCCTTGGCAATGCCAGAGAGCGCCTGAGCCAGCATCACATAGGCAACGCTTAACATCTCAGGCTCTACCGTTAGCATCAGTAAGGCGAGGATCTGTATCGCCATACCCAGATACATCGCCGTATTGATTCCCAAGCGCGTGCCTAGCCAGCCACCAAAAAGATTGGTGACCACGCCAAAGAGTTCGTAAAATACAAACAGAGAAGCTATGGCGATAGCACTATAGCCAAGCTGGTGAAAATAGAGCACCACCAACATTCGTATAGCGCCATCGGTCAGCGTAAAAGCCCAATATGCCATGGTCACAATAAGGTAACTTATGACACCGCTTCTGGCCTCAGCCTGTGAGCTCATCAGATCAGACCTGAGCTTTTAATCCTTCCACCACAGCATGAGCAAGATCATCGGCATCAAACTTCGACAGGGCATTATTGGCACCAACATCACCGGCTAACTGTGGGTTGATGGCACCAGACAGTGAGGTGTGCAAGATGACATACATATTCTGATAGGCAGTGTTTTCACGAATACGATGAGTGAGGGTATAACCATCCATCTCTGGCATTTCGATATCTGACACCACCAGTGGGATTGTCTGCGAAACATTGACCCCCTCTTCATGCCATTGATTTAATAGATCTAATGCCTCTTTTCCATCACGGGTAACAATGGCGTTCAATCCCAGCGATTCCAGTACACTGCAGACATGCTTTCGAGCAATGGAGGAGTCATCAACGACCAGAATCTGCGCGCCCTGGAACTTTTCCGGTATGTCCGCATTGCTTAAGCTGGTTTGGACCTTGAATTTTGGACTAATGGTTTCACTCAATACCTTTTCAACATCCAGGATCTGCACCAGTTTGTCATCAATCTCGGCGATACCATTCACATAGGCTGAGGCGCTGGTACCCTTCGATGGACGACGTATGTCAGTCCAGTCCTTCACCACGATACGGTCTATATCTGCGACCCAGAACCCTACAGATACTCTATTGAATTCCGTGACGATAACCGAACCTTCACCTAGTTTCTTCTCCACACCCAATAATGAGCGACGCTTAACCGCCACGGCCAAGTCCACGATGGTCAATGGTTCGCCACGAAAATGCGCCACACCGACGACTGTATGGTGTGATTC
>JAOUJT010000065.1 GCA_029883105.1 Gammaproteobacteria bacterium | reverse complement strand
ACCCAATTGCGATGAGCGTGCAGATGAAGCAGACATCACTCTGTTGGTGGTGCATGGCATCAGTCTGCCACCGGGCAGATTCGGTGGAGCCTATATCGACCAGTTGTTTACCAATAAGCTGGAGCCTGACGAGGACCCGTACTTTGCCGAGATCCATGAACTCAGGGTCTCCAGCCATCTGCTGATTCGCCGCGATGGTGAGGTGGTGCAGTATGTGCCTTTTGATCAACGCGCCTGGCATGCCGGGGTATCCGAGTTTTCCGGCCGCGAGCGCTGTAATGACTACTCCATTGGCATTGAGCTGGAAGGTACCGACGATACTCCCTACGAGCCGATCCAGTATCAGCGACTGGCGGAAGTCAGCCGGGAAATAATGCTAGAATATCCACACATAACAAAAGAGCGGATAGTGGGGCACTGCGATATCGCACCGGGACGTAAAACTGATCCAGGTCCGGTGTTTGACTGGTCACACTATTTTGATCTACTGCAAGGCCGCAGTATTTAGATGACAGAAGCGAACATCATATGAAGCTGATCTTTATTATTCTAGCGCTGGTAGCAGAGCGTTACATCGTACCCTGGCAGGATCTGCGCCAGTTGTCCTGGCTGTCGCGTTATTTTGATTTTATGCAAGGGCTAAATGGTCAGCGCCGCTTTTGGCACGGCTATGTCGGTGTGATGTTGATGCTACTGCCGCCTTTGCTGCTGGTGGTGGTGATCTATTTGGCCCTCTATGCCTTATTCGCTCCTCTGGGTTTTTTGTTTGCCCTATTAATATTAATCCTCTCTCTAGGACCCATGAATCTGGATGCACAGGTAAAAGCCTTTCTTGCCAGTCGTGAACAGGGTGATGAACAAGGTGCGGTCTATCATGCACAGGTGATCACCTTAAACGGTGGCCTGCAGAACAGCGATAACATGACCCCCGAAGTGATAAAGGGAATTTTTCATCAGTCCATGGAACGTTATTTTTCTGTGTTCTTTTGGTTTATTGTGCTGGGCCCTGTGGGGGCGATACTTATTCGTTTAGCCTGCTTGATGCAATCCTGGTCAACGCCAGATAAAGAGGCGGGAGAAAGTTTTGAATCTGGTTTCTATCTGGCAATAAAGAAAGTGAAGTATTGGCTGGACTGGCCAGTGGTTCGTGTTATTGCTCTGGGTCTGGGCATCAGTGGCAGCTTTGTGGATTTTTGGCAGGCAAACAAACGCCAGTTCCTTGCCGATAATGCAGAATTATTGATTACTGGTGGCTATGCTGCCTTGCAGCGCAGCGTACATAAGGACGAGCACGGTGGTTTGGTGTTGGACGATATCCCCGATAATTTGGAAGAGGAGATGCGCCTGATCCGTGGGGCCATGGCGATGGTAAAGCGCACCTTGAAATTCGGTTTGGGTGTATTGGCATTGATGACCCTCTACGGTCTGCTGTTGTAAATCCATCGGATTGTTGTAGTGACTCTATGAATGAATTGATCCTCGGTGGCGCCCGCTCTGGCAAGAGTGCCCTGGCTGAGCGTTTGGCTCTGGCATCGGCGATGGATGTAATCTATCTGGCGACGGCAACGGCTGGCGATGGTGAGATGTCTGAACGTATCCGCCAGCATCAGCAACGTCGTCCTTCACACTGGCCATTATTGGAAGAACCTGTCGAACTTGCTACCACCCTACAGACACATGCGACAGAGAACACCACTATCCTGGTGGACTGCTTAACCCTATGGCTGAGTAATCTATTGGCCACTGAGTCAGAACCCCTGTTTCAACAACAACGTGCAGCGCTTCTGCAATGTCTGCCCTCTTTGCCCGGCCGAATTTTGTTGGTCAGTAATGAAGTTGGTATGGGCGTCGTCCCGATGGGAGAACTAACGCGTCGTTTTGTCGATGAGGCCGGGAGGCTGCATCAGGATTTAGCCCAAATTTGTCACCGAGTCACCCTGGTTGTGGCCGGTATACCCCAAGTTTTAAAAGGAGAACCCCTTGAATAGTGAATGGCTCAATAAGCCGGTCCCCGCGCTGAATAAAGAGATGAGAGAGTCTGCGCTGGAACGTCAGGGCATGCTTACCAAGCCGCCCGGATCACTGGGTCGGCTGGAAGAGATCGCCGTGTCTCTGGCTGCCATGCAGGGTGAGTTGAAACCTGCACTGGACAAGGTGCGTATTGTTGTCTTTGCCGGTGACCACGGGGTGGTCGATGAAGGGGTCTCTGCCTTTCCGCAGGTGGTAACCCTGGAGATGATCAAGAACTTTGCCCGCGGGGGTGCAGCCATCAGTGTGATGGCCAAACAGCTGGACGCCAGTCTTGAAGTTGTCGATGTAGGTTCGGCCGGTGAACTGGATGCCCTACCTGGCGTGGTGGTGCAAAAGGCTGCGGCCGGTACCGCCAATTTCTGCCAGCAGCCAGCCATGAGCGAAGCACAACTGAGTGCTGCGCTGAATGCTGGACGAGAGGCCGTCGAGCGCGGTCTGGCCGAAGGTATGCAATTGTTTATTGGTGGTGAGATGGGCATCGGCAATACCAGTCCCGCCACGGCGATTGCCGCAGCACTGCTGAAGTGTGATGCTGAGGAGCTTGCCGGCCCCGGCACCGGGCTGGATGCCTCAGGTGTGAAACATAAGGCTGAGGTGATTAATCGTGCGCTAAAGCTACATGCAGGGCAGTTGAACGATCCCCTGTCTATCCTGCAGCACGTGGGTGGTTTCGAGATCGCCGCATTGTGTGGTGCCTACATCGCCGCAGCGCAAAATCGAGTGGCTATTTTGGTGGATGGATTTATCAGCTCAGCGGCAGCGATGCTGGCCCTGCAGCTAAAACCAGAACTGATCGAGTGGATGTTCCTCGCTCACGCCTCGGCGGAGCCGGGCCATCAGAAGATGGTCGAAGCCATCGGCCAGACGCCTTTGTTGAATATGGGGATGCGTCTGGGTGAGGGCAGCGGTGCCGCCGTTGCGGTAACGCTGTTGCGTTCGGCTATTGCCCTGCACAATAACATGGCGACCTTTGCCGAGGCCGGGGTCTCCGAGGCCAGTGAATCCGAGGAAGATTCGGCATGAGTCTGGTGACCACCATCGATCTTATTCGCCATGGTGAGCCAGTGGGTGGCAGGCGTTATCGCGGTCAGATCGATGATCCCCTGAGCGACAAGGGCTGGCAGCAGATGCGCAATGCGGTGGCGGATCACCATCCCTGGGATCAGATCATCAGCTCCAGTCTGTCACGCTGTTCTGAATTTGCCGAAGAGGTGGCACAGCGTCATGACCTGCCACTGCAACTGGATGAGCGCCTGATGGAGATCGGCTTTGGTAGTTGGGAAGGGCGAACCGCTGAAGAGCTGATGGAAAATGATGCCGAGACCCTAAAGAATTTTTGGTCTGACCCAGTGAACTATCGTCCCGAGGGGGCTGAGGCACTGACAGATTTTCGAGATCGGATTATCGCTGGCTGGAACGATGTACTGACTCAACACGCGGGCAAACATCTGTTGATCGTTGGCCACGCCGGTATGATGCGCATGATCATTCGTCACGTGCTGGATATGCCGTTAGAGCGCATGTTCCGTCTCTCTGTGCCCAATGCGGGTATTACTCGTATACGCATCGATGGTGAGGGTGATACCGCTCTGCCGCAACTGGTCTTTCATGCCGGCCAGCTATAGATGAAATCCTTCTGGTTGGCCTGGCAGTTTCTTACCCGTCTTCCTGCGCCGGTATATCAACAGGTGAGTGAAAAAGAGATCGGTCATAGTCAGATCTATTACCCACTGGTGGGACTGATTATCGGCGGTCTGATGTACGGTCTGGCTTTGTTACTACAACACACCGCATTATCGCAGGTCGTGAGTGCGGCACTGTTACTACTGATGTGGGTGGCGGTTAGCGGAGCCTTGCACCTGGATGGGTTGGCGGACATTGCCGATGCCTGGGTGGGTGGGCAAGGGGATCGCGAACGCGCCCTGAATATCATGAAAGACCCGGTCTCTGGCCCCATGGGGGTGACGGCGCTGGTATTATTGTTGTTGCTTAAGGTTGCCCTGTTACAACAACTCTTGGGCACCGACATCATGGCGCTAATCTTGATCCCGGCCCTGGCCCGAGCCCAGGTGCCGTTGTTGTTTATGAGCATGCCCTATCTGCGCACGGTGGGTTTGGGTAAGGCTCTGGCAGAGCATCTGCCGCGCTGGTCAGTCATGTTGTCCTGGCTATTGTTAATGCTTTTGGCCTGTTACCTGCTCGGCCTGACGGCACTATGGTTACTATTGTCTATGCTGGCCGTGATGTTGATATTGAGATACCTCTATATCAGTCGCTTTGGTGGTCTCACTGGTGACATGGTGGGCGCGGCCATCGAGGTGGTGGAAACGATCCTGCTACTGACACTACTGTTGCTGAATGTATAGACGTTCCACGTTACTATCCTCTCTCTGTCCCTTATCTAATGAGGGTCATAATCGCGGACAAATAAAAAGGTTTTCTGCATGAAAGACGGCACTGCTTCTACTCAACCAAAAACCATCTTATTAAAGGATTATCAGGTACCCGAGTACCTGCCGGAATCGGTACATCTGACCTTTGTGCTGCAACCCGAGGCAACGACGGTAAGCTCACAGATCCGTATGCAGCGAAATCCAGAATCCACTACGGTGGGTGAGTCGATGACCCTGGATGGACAGGATTTGGAACTGATTTCAATTTCTATCGATGGGCGCCTGTTGGCAGAGAACGAATACGAGATCGCTGAAGAGTCGCTCACCATCCATCAGGTTCCCGCACGTTTTGTTCTTGCGATTGAAACCCGTACCCAACCGGAGAAGAACACCTCACTGGAAGGTCTGTATCAGTCCAGCGGCAACTACTGCACCCAGTGTGAGGCCGAAGGCTTTCGCAAGATCACCTACTACCCTGATCGTCCCGATGTGATGAGTGTGTTTACCGTGCGTATGGAGGCCAATAAATCCGCTTTCCCGATCTTGCTATCCAATGGCAACCTGCAGGAGTCAGGTGAGCTGGCAGACAATTGTCACTACGCCGTCTGGCACGACCCACATAAAAAACCCGCCTATCTGTTTGCCCTGGTGGCCGGCGACCTGGCACACATCGAAGACAGCTTTACCACTATGAGTGGCAAAGTAGTGAAACTGGCTATCTATACCGAGTCACACAACATCGACCAGTGCGGCCACGCCATGCGTTCGCTGCAGCGTTCGATGAAGTGGGACGAAGAGGTATATGGCCGCGAATACGATCTGGAACTCTACAACATCGTCGCGGTGGACGATTTCAATATGGGAGCGATGGAGAACAAGGGCCTAAACGTGTTTAACTCCAAGTACGTGTTGGCTCGTCCCGATACCGCCACCGATACAGACTTTATCAACGTGGAAGCGGTGATCGGTCATGAATATTTCCATAATTGGTCAGGTAATCGTGTTACCTGTCGTGACTGGTTCCAGCTGAGTCTGAAGGAAGGCTTTACAGTCTTCCGTGACCAGTCCTTTACCGGCGACATGACCTCGCATGCGGTCAAGCGCATCGACGATGTGAATACCTTACGCAACCACCAGTTCCCCGAGGATGCAGGCCCTTTGGCTCATCCCATCCGTCCCGAGTCTTATGTGGAGATCAACAACTTCTATACCGCCACCGTGTATGAGAAGGGTGCCGAGGTGGTACGTATGATCTACAACTTCCTCGGTAAAGAGGCGTTCCGCAAGGGTACTGATCTCTATTTCAAACGTCATGACGGCCAGGCGGTGACCACCGAGGATTTCGTTAAGGCGATGGAAGATGCCAATGGACGAGACTTTAGCCAGTTCAAGTTGTGGTATAGCCAGGCGGGGACACCGAAGCTGGAGGTGAGTGACCACTACGATGCAGATACCCAGATTTACACCCTGAGCGTGAAACAGTCACGCAAGCCGATCAATGGACAGGACATCAGTTCACCATTGCATATCCCTCTTGCCATAGGACTGCTGACCGAGGATGGCCGTGAAATGGGTCTGCAACTACAAGCTGAGTCGGACAGCACTGTCACCAGTCGGGTGCTGGATGTGACCGAAAATGAACAGAGCTTTATTTTTAGCAACATTACCGAGCGTCCGATCCCGTCACTGTTGCGAGGCTTCTCCGCACCCGTATCGCTGCAGTACGATTACAGCAATGAACAGCTGGCTTTCCTTATGGCCCATGATGTGGACCCCTTTAATCGCTGGGAGGCGGGACAAAAATTGATGGCAGGCGTGATCCTTAAGGCCATGAAGGCCAGTCTCAATGGCAATAAGATGGTATTGGATAAGACCCTGGAGACTGTGGTGAAGAAGGTCCTGCTGGAACCGGCGGATGACAAGGCGCTGGAAGCTCGGGTCTTGACCCTGCCCAGTGAAACCTACCTGGCAGAGCTATGTGATGAGGTGGACCCAGAAGCCATCCATAAGGCGCGGCGTTTTGTGAAGCATGGCCTGGCGCAGGCCCTGCGTAGTGAGTGGATACAGAGCTATCAGAATAACCGTTTGATGGGTGATTATAATCTTGCTTCCTCCGCGATGGGGCAACGCAGCTTTACCAATGTCGCCTTAAGCTATTTGATGGAACTGGAAGACCCTGCGGTGTCACAGATGTGCGCCCTGCAATACGAAGAGTCCAACAACATGACCGACGCCATTGCCGCCTTAAGTGCCATGGTGAATACCGAATCCCCCGCCAGGGAGCGTTTCCTGAATATGTTTTATGATCGCTGGCAGGGAGAGAATCTGGTGGTGGACAAGTGGTTCCAGGTACAGGCCACCTCACAGTCCAGTGATACCCTGGAGCGGGTATTAAATCTGCAAAACCACCCGGCCTTTACCCTGAAAAATCCCAACCGCATGCGCTCATTGCTGGGGGCCTTCTGTATGGCCAATCCCCATCATTTCCATAGCAGCGATGGTCGTGGTTATCAGTTGTTGGCAGATACGGTACTGGCGCTGAATGCAACCAACCCGCAGATCGCTGCGCGCCTGCTTAAGAGCATCGGTCAGTGGCGCAAGCTGGAACCAGGTCGGCAACAACTGGTAGAGGTGCAGTTACAGCGGATCATGGACACCGAGGGCCTCTCCAAGGACGTGTTCGAGGTGGCGAGCAAGAGCCTGGTAAAGGCATGAAGATGTTTCGATTTTGTTAGATGAAAGCCTTCACGGTTTACAGTCTGATTAAATCATTGGATAATTTTGCCCATGTAGAGGTGTTTAACCATAGGAGATCGCTATGAAAGTGGGTGGTAATCCCGGTATACAGGCCGCACAACAGTTGATGCAGTCTACCAATCAGGTGGCCCGTATGGCGGTACAGCAGGTGACAATGGCAAATCAAAACGTTGAAAGCAGCAAGGATTCAGCGCTGCAAAATGCCGTTCAGCAGGTTTCTTCTTCTGTTGGCCGTAAAGGTACCGTTATCGATACAATGGCTTGATTTTTAAGTAATTAATTAAAAGGTTGAGAAAAGGCAAAGTGTGATCAAGCTCACATTTTGCCTTTATTACGTATGGATGACTGAATATTAACCATTCTGGTGTCGACATAGTGTATAAGTGTTTGTATAGCGTGGTGTTGTATAAACTAACAGGAAGAAGAGTATGCAAATCGGTGGCGATCCAGGTGCACAAGCGGCACACCAGTTACTGCAGGCCAGTAATCAGGTTACTAAATTGTCCGGCAAGCAGTTACAGGCCGCGAATAATGAAGTGAATAGTGTAAAGGCCAGTGCCTTGCAAAATAGTGCTAAACAGGTAGTTTCTACTGCCGGTCGTAAGGGTTCGGTTTTAGACGCGATGGCCTGAGCAAGACTAGTTTCTTTTTGTCATTGTTGCCAGAGCCAGTAGTCCCCAAGCCAGAATAAATAATATCCCTCCAATTGGGGTGATGGCCCCTAACCAGCGCTGTCCACTAATCGCTAAAAGATATAGGCTACCTGAAAACACCATAACTCCGCCTGACATCAAATAACCACTGACGACTATCATCCTTTCTTTTTCTGTCTGCTGTGCAATGATCCCTATCAATACTATTCCCAGTGAATGTATTAGATGATAGAGCACACCGGTTTTGTATACCTCCAGATAATAACTATCCAGTTGCCCCTTTAGTGCATGGGCACCAAAGGCACCAAAGGCCACGGCCAACATGGCCAGTATGGCGCCTATGGGAATAAGTTTGTTGTTCATAACTCTTCCTCGTCACAGTCAATGATGTGGGAAAACAGCTGCTCTTCGTCTTCTATTTCATTTTCTGATACGGCCATCATCTTGATGCTAATGCCGGCCTCCTCCATTGCTTCATGCGAGCCCGTTAACAGTGGATGCCACTCCGGCAGATCTCCGCTCTCATACAATACTCTGTAGCTACAGCTTTGTGGCATGTAGTGGAACTGCTCTTGCAGGTTGTCTGGGGTCAGACGCACACATTCCGGGACCAGTACGGTGCGCTCTTTATATTCAATGCAGTGACAGTTATTAAGATCCAGATAACGACACACTACATTGGTGGTGCAGATATCTTCGGTATCTTCATCCTGTAGTTTGATCAGACAACAACGTCCACAACCATCACACAGTGATTCCCATTGTTGCGAGGTCATTTCGGTTAATTTCGTTGTTTGCCAAAAGGGTATCGTGTTCATTTTTCTGCCACTTAGTTGATCTAGATCAAGATTGTACCCGAAATAACATAACTCTATCTGTCGATCAGTAATAATACGCGCTGAAAAAATGACGGGAAAAATGCAAATGAAATGGCTACGTGGCGGTGTGCTCAACCTGAGAATGAAGCTCTATCTGATTACCGGTAGTAGTACCTTGATCGTTCTTGCTGTGATGCTCACTGCTAATACACAGCTTTTCCTGGCAACACAGGATTATCGCCAGATAATCGAACAGGATGTGGTGCTTCAGCATGATGTACTACAGTTTCATGATGCACTAAATGATCAAATCGTCATGGCACAAAAGCTGGTTTATGTGAGCGAGCAAGAGGAGCGCGAAGTCTTGCTGTCTGCAATGCAGGGCAAGATTGGCGAGAGCCGTACACAGGTACAAAATCTGTTGCACAGAATGTCGGCCGAGCATGCCAGCATGCTTCGCCAGTTTCTGGATTCCTACTCAAAAGCATCCGAAAGATTGAGCCTCATTATCGGGCAATTTCAACAAGCTCAGATGACTCGTGTTGAGGCCGATGAACAGATCAACCGTTTGGGCAATCAATTGATGATTCAGCTGGATGAGATCAGTCGCGCTATTGGTAACAAGATTCAACAGTCCAGTGATGATGTGAATGCTCACACGCAGACAGTGGTAAATCTGGCGGTACCGATGCTGGGTATCGCTGTGGTATTGGCTTTTATCTGGTTTAGTTATTTTATAAACAAGGGCATAGTCAGGCCCGCACGTGAGCTTGTTTCTGACCTACAGCGCTTTGCTGCGGGAGACTTCAGTCAATCCATACAGGCCTCAACCAAGGATGAGATAGGTCAGATAGCCATGAGTGCCCAACAGGTACAGGTTGGACTGAGTGATTTGATTCGCCAGATCGTTTCCCAGGCGCAACGCCTATCCACTTCTGCAGATACTCTGATGCAGCATAGTGATGATACTGCCCAGCGTTTGGAGAAACAGCAGTTCGATACGGCCCAGGTGGCCTCGGCCATAACGCAGTTATCGGAGACGGTACGAGGGGTGGCGAAGAGCGCAGAACTGGCGGCAGTCTCAACTACCGAGGCCGATGAGCATGCGGAAAACGGCAAGGTCGTGGTGGTGGATGCCATCGGCAGTATCGATAGACTGGCCTCAGAGATAGAGCAATCTGCCAAGGCCATACTTGCTCTTGAACAGGATACCAACAGCATCGGTTCGGTGATTAACGTTATCACCGACATCGCCGAACAGACCAACCTATTGGCCCTGAACGCAGCCATCGAGGCGGCCCGAGCCGGTGAGCAGGGCCGAGGTTTTGCCGTCGTCGCCGATGAAGTACGTAGTCTGGCCAGCCGTACCCAGGAGTCTACCGGGGAGATCCGTTCCATTATCGAAAAATTGCAGCAAGGTACCAGTAACGCTGTGAAAGTAATGAAGGAGAGTCAGCAGTGGGCAGAACAATCCGTAGATAACGCAGAGAAGGCCGGTGAATCTCTGGCGACAATTGCCGGAGCCGTGGCGCAGATCAAGGATATGAATACGCAGATTGCCACCGCAGCAGAAGAAGAGAGTGTCGTCGCCGGTGAGATCAATAACAGTGTCATTAACATCACCATGCTGGTGGGGGAAAACGTCGCCAGCTCCAACGAGGTGGCGGCCAGCAGTCACGAACTGGCTGCAGTAGCGCGCGAATTGGATGGCTTGGTGGCTCGCTTTAAGGTGTAAATACCCCTAGGGCATTAATCCCATCAGCTGCCAAATGGCCTTCAGATCCAGTCCTGCCTCCATGGCATCCGCCAGGCGATCGATATGTTGTTCGTGTAGCTGGCGGTAGTCCTGGCTGATGGCTTGTTGTGAAGAGAGCCCAGCCCATTGTAATAGCTCACTGCGGGCCTCGGGATGGTCAAACAGGCCATGCAGGTAGGTTCCGGCTATCTGCCCGTCTATGGAGAGAGCGCCCTCTTTTCTACCATCATCCAGTTGCAGCAAAGGCTGGTCCATGGCATCACCCTGACTGCGGCCCAGGTGGATCTCGTAGCCTTCGATGCGAGCATTGTTAAAGCTAAGAGTACCGCTTACCTGACACAGTTGTTTGTCACCCTGCAAGGTGGTGTCCAGACGCAAGTATCCCAGTCCTGGACTGCTGCCTGCAGCACTTTCCAATCCATCTGGATCATGGATTGCGCTGCCCAGCATCTGGAAGCCACCGCATACGCCCAATAACTTACCTCCGTAGCGCAGGTGTCTTTGCAAATATTCTCCCCAGCCTTGTCGACGTAACCAGTCCAGATCATCACGCACACTTTTACTGCCGGGAAGGATCACAAGATCCGCTGCAGGCAGTGGATCATCTTCAGCAACATACTGTAGGTTTACCTGTGGGTGGTGTCTCAGGGCATCGAAGTCAGTGTGGTTACTGATACGAGGCAGTCGTGGCACGATAATATTCAGCGCCGCCTGTGTGTTTTTATTGGGCTGGAAGGCACTAACACTGTCCTCTGCCTCGATGTGCAATCCTTGTAGGTATGGCATCACTCCGAATACAGGTTTAGTGGTCTCCTCTTCCAACCAATCCAGTCCTGGTTGTAATAGGGTCACATCACCACGAAAGCGGTTGATGATAAAGCCATGGGTACGTTGGCGCTCACTCTCACTGAGCAGCGCCAGGGTGCCTACCAGTTGGGCGAAGACACCGCCGCGGTCGATGTCGCCCACCAGTAGCACGGGCACGTCGGCAGCTTCTGCAAAACCCATGTTGGCAATGTCATTGTCTCGCAGATTGATCTCTGCCGGACTGCCGGCACCTTCGATTACCACCACATCGTACTGCTGTTGCAGACGGGCAAAGGAGTCCATCACTGCCTGTTTGGCGGTTTGCTTGTAGCCGTGATACCCCACCGCATCCATGTTGCCGATGGACTGACCGTGAATAATCACCTGTGAACCGGTATCGGAGTTGGGCTTTAACAACACCGGATTCATATCTACATGCGTGGCGATGCCACAGGCCTGAGCCTGTACCGCCTGGGCACGACCTATCTCACCGCCCTCGGCAGTCACTGCGCTATTCAGTGCCATGTTTTGTGGCTTAAAGGGGGCGACACGATAACCTTTGCGCGCCAAC
>JAOUJT010000064.1 GCA_029883105.1 Gammaproteobacteria bacterium | reverse complement strand
CGCTCCTGGCCATCTATACAGACAGAATAATGACTTCCCGAGGGAACCGGCAGACCGCAGTGATAGCAGTCTTTGTCATCCAGGCTAGCCATTTAGAGCTATCTGGCGGCCTCAATATAGGTGCTGGCTTGTAGCTCGTGCAGGTCATCACCATGACGGATATACAACACCATATTCCAGTTGCCTGGATAGCGCAGTGCCAGCTCCGTCTGATAGAGACCGCGGGACACCTCCTGCATGACAAAATCCACATCATTCTTGATGTTGGAGGGTCGCAGGAAACGACCAACGATCTTCGCCCCTGCCAACGACTTACCCTCAGCGTTATTGACTTCCAGTTGGAAGACCTGCTTTTCACCCACATGTGGCGTACTCAACCAACCCTTCTTCAGTGTCCAGCCGCGCTGCTTTTGTTCTATCAAGCGCTTCAAATAGTCATTGTATTCAGCCTGGGTCTTTTGATAATCGTTACTCACCGTGCCCGGAAAGTGTGACTCCACTACATTTGCTCCACCGCGTGGTTCGGGCAGTAGCCACTTGGCCACGTCACTGTTTACACCCTTGGTGGCAATGGTGACAAAGGTTGAGCCTATCGTAACCACACCGATAAAAAACACCACGATAATCGCCGGCCCCCAGTGAAACCAAGTTGTATCCTTGCCTTCACTTGCCACGCGTTTTTCACGATAACTACTGACGATGCCCAGCATATAGGCCGTCACCATGTAGATGGCCATGTGCATGGCAAACACATCACCACCGGGCCAGTTGATAAAGGAGTAAGGCAGATACAGACCAACACAGAGCAGGGCCATAATGGTGGCACTGATCTTGCCACTTCGCTTTAACCATAGATGAAAAACAAAGAAGCCCGCTACGATCAATACGATCCCTAACAAAATACTACTAACAAGATCCGCCATTGTTTACTTTCCTAACTGGTTTTGTGGGATATAGAACCAGGCATCATGTTGCACCGGTTTTACATCCTTTTGATTCTGCGGCACCACCATAAAGTGGAACAAGGTTTTACTCTGTGTGGCCTGAAAAGGGTCAACTTTAACCCGCACCATCACACGTAAGGTTTTTTCCGGGGCAAGGGTAAACACATCGCGCTGGCCTATATCCAACTCGGCATTATGAAAATTATCCAGCTCAATCCGATAGTGGCTACTGACTAGCCCCTTATTAGATATCTTGATCTCATAACTGTTTTGTACCCGTCCATCTGCGAGGGTCACCGACAGAGGCTGGCGCACCTGACGAACCGCCAGCTCCAGTACGTCACGTGTAGCCACGCTCCAGATCAAGGCGGCTGTAGTTGCGACGATGCTCACGGCATAACCGATATTCTTAGCCTTAAACCAACGGGTCTTCTCACCACTCAGGGCCTTATCCGAGGTATAGGAAATCAGACCTCGAGGATATTCCACCGAATCCATGATCTCGTTACAAGCGTCCACACATAGACCACAGGTAATACACTGATATTGCATACCATCACGGATATCGATACCCACCGGACAGACCTGTACACAGTAACCACAATCGATACAGTCTCCGAAGCCCTGTTCATGGCGTACGCCGATATCTTTTAATGCCTTGCTCAGTTTGGCACGTCCAAGCTTACCCTCTCCCCGCGCTTCATCGTAGGCAACGATCAAGGTATCGCGATCAAACATGGCACTTTGAAAGCGCGAATAGGGACACATATAGGTACACACCTGCTCACGAGCCAGACCGGCCATGACATAGGTGCTAAGGGTCAAAAATAGCGTCGTAGCGTAGGCAGGAAACGGTGCCTTACCGCTAAAAAAGTCCATTACCAGCTGCGGCGCATCGGCCCAGTAAAGGGTAAAACTCAGACCCGTAAGAAATGAAACAAACAACCAGAGAAAATGGGTAGTGCCCAACTTCATGGCCTTTGCCCCACTCATTTCTGCCTTATAGAGACGGATACGTGCTGGACGTTCGCCCTGTACCAGGCGCTCGATCAACATGTAGAGGTCGGTCCACAGGGTTTGAAAACAGAAGTAACCACAGAATACCCGGCCCGCCAGGCCGGTAACAAAAAACAGCAGCCAGGCGGCGATAATCAGTACACCGGCCAGCCAGAAGATGTCCTGGGCATACACCACCAGGTCGAATATATAGAAGCGGCGACCGTCTAGATCAAACAGCATTGCTTGCTGAGGCCCGGTTTCACGCGCCCAACGTAACCACGGCAGGAGGAAATAAACCGCATAGGCGAGAAACAGGATCACATATTTAAGATTGCGAAATTTTCCCGACACCGAACGTGGAAAGATCGGTATGCGTTTTTGGTACATCTCCTGCTCAGGGGCAGCGTGATTTTCCATGTTTGTTTAACTCTATGACAGCAGGAAAAAAGGGAGGCGGAGCACGCAATCCACCATGCACCAAACCTCCCTTGCAGTACCCGGGTTCACACCATCAAGGTGTGAAGTACCAGGCTACTGACCACCACCCAGTGTAGAGTGGACATAAACAGTCAGCAGTTTGATCTCGTCATCGCTCAGGCGACCTGCCCAGGCCGGCATATGACGGGAGATACCCTTATTGATAACCTGTTTGATGGCGGCCTTCTTCCCCTCCATGTCTGCAGCTGAAGGTACGTCGGCAATGCTCCAGATACGATCCGTCAGGTTAGCGGCACCCAGAGCAGTGTTGCCCTTGGCGTTAGCGCCGTGACAGGCAATACAGGTCCCCTCACCACTGAACACCTTGGCACCACGAGCGGCCTTGTTGCGATCCACTTCGTGGCCAGAGAGACTCAACACATATTCGGACAGATCATCCTTTTGCTTTTCGCTCAGACGATCCTCGAAACCGGGCATACTGCCCTTACGGCCATTCTTGATGGTCTGTTCGATCTGGGTATAGCTACCCCCATACAACCAGCCATCATCCGCCAGGTTCGGGTATTTACCCATTACACCGGCACCACCAGCCTGATGACAGGCGGCACAGTTATCACCAAACAGGCCCTTTGCATAGGCGTTAGTGAAGCCCAACATGTCATCATCAGCAACGATCTGGCTGTAGCTGGCCTTGGTAACCTTAGCCAGATATTCCTTCTGCTTCATCGCCTCCGGACCCGTCTGCATATCTTCCAGTAACAGGGCGCGGGTATTCCAGTGGGTGGTAACGTCCTCACCCTTGTCGTTCTTAAAGGTAATGGTGTTACCCACACCAGTCAGGTAACCCTTGTCGGTAAAACCTACCGGCCAGGAAGGATAGATAATCCAGTAACCTATGGCAAAAAGGACAGAGGCGTAGAACGCCCAGATCCACCAACGTGGCAGAGGGTTGTTAAATTCCTGGATGTCACCGTCCCACGCGTGACCCGTTGTTTGCACAGAACCTTCAGTGTTTTTCTGCTCACTCATTGTTCGTTTTCCTTGCTCTGAGGGGCCGTTTCATCCCCTTCTTCAAACGGAATATTCTTGTATGATTCCAGACGACTGCTACGTTTTTTACCGGTAAAGACATACAACAGTATCAGTCCGTAAACGGTAAAAAACAGTAGCAGTACAAACAGCTTGCTGTTCTCGGGACGGGTAAACCACATAAAGAACTCATTCATAATCTACCTACCCTTCGCCTTAGCGGAATTTTACGAAGTACGCTTCGTCATACTTACTGAAATCAACCATGGTACCCAGCACCTGCAAGTAGGCAATCAGCGCATCCATTTCACTGATGTCAGCCTTGTTGCCGTCATAGTTACCCTTCTGGGCCTGTGCAATCAGGTTTTCCTGTGCACGATTGATATCCAGCATCACCGCTACATCTTTACCAAACTTGCTGACGTTGGCGTCGTATTCGGCCTTGGTTTCTGAATAAGGTACAGAGACCATCTTAAGGGCACGCATACGATCGGCGATATCGGAGATATCCAGCTTGTTTTTCAACAACCAAGGGTAGTTCGGCATGATGGACTCTGGCACCACAGAACGAGGTGCAGTCATATGCTGAACATGCCATTCGTTGGAGTACTTGCCACCCAGACGAGCCAGATCAGGACCGGTACGCTTGGAACCCCACTGGAAGGGGTGGTCATACTGCGACTCCGCCGCCAGCGAGTAATGGCCGTAGCGCATCATCTCATCGCGGAAGGGACGAATCATCTGTGAGTGACAAAGGTAACAACCCTCACGAATGTAGAGGTCACGCCCACGCTGCTCCAGCGGTGTATAGGGACGCACGCCATCTACTTTTTCTATGGTGGATTCGATCATATACAAAGGTACGATCTCAACCAGGCCACCAACACCAATCGCCAGCAGGGTGAGGACAATCAGCCAACCAGCATGGGTTTCTATTGTTTCATGCTTAAACATCTATGAACTCTCCTTATGCCATCTTCGCAGCGAGTTTGGCGTCAATTTCAGCCTGGTCGCGTTTGGCCTGACGTACGGTCATATACAGGTTATATGCCATGATGATTGCACCGATTACGAAGAACAGGCCACCGATTGCACGTACCACGTATGGCAGATACAGGAAGGAGACGGATTCGATAAAGGTGTAAGCCAGATTGCCGTAGTCATCAAAGGCACGCAGCATCAGACCCTGGCCGATACCGGCTACCCACAGGGCACTGATATATAGCACGATACCGATGGTAGCCAGCCAGAAGTGGACATAAACCAGCTTCAGACTAAACAGCTTGGTGTCATACAGACGCGGCAGCATGTGGTAGATCGAACCAAAGGAGATCATCGCTACCCAACCCAGTGCACCGGAGTGTACGTGGCCGATGGTCCAGTCGGTGTAGTGAGACAGGGCATTAACGCTCTTCAGAGACATCAACGGACCTTCGAAGGTAGACATACCGTAGAAGGAGAGCGCAGTAATCATGAACAACATAATGGGATCTGTACGCAGCTTATCCCAGGCACCGGATAGGGTCATGATGCCGTTGATCATGCCACCCCAGGAGGGCATCAGCAGCATGATGGAGAAGGTCGCAGCCAGTGTCGAAGTCCAGTCAGGGATCGCAGTCCAATGCAGGTGATGGGTACCTACCCACATATACATAAAGGACAGGGCCCAGAAATGTACGATAGACAGACGGTAGGAATAAACCGGACGACCAGCCTGCTTGGGGACAAAGTAATACATCATGCCCAGGAAGGCTGCAGTGAGGAAGAAGCCCACGGCGTTATGGCCGTACCACCACTGAATCATCGCATCCTGTACACCAGCGTGATAGCTGTATGAGGTCAGGCTGAACAGATTCACCGGCATGGCCCAGTTGTTGAAGATATGTAGCAGAGCGGTGGCGAGAATGAAGGAGATGAAGAACCAGTTGGCCACATAGATGTGAGGCTGGCTACGGCGACGTAGTGTCTGCACATAGATGACCAGATAGGCGACCCAGGTCACAGTGATCAGCAAATCAATAGGCCAGGTCATTTCCGCGTATTCACGGCCCTGTGTGTAACCAAAGAAATAGCTGATGATGGCCAGAGTAATCGCGGTTTGCCATCCCCAGAAGGTGAAATTGGCCATTGCACCGCTATACAGACGGACCTGACAGGTACGCTGGACGATATAATATGAGGTGGCGAACAATGCACTACCACCAAATCCGAATATCACCAAGGTGGTGTGGACCGGACGTAAACGACCAAAGGTCAGTCCAGGGATATCAAAGTTCAGGAAGGGCCAGGCCAGTTCGGATGCAATATATACACCCACACTCATACCCAGAACGCCCCATACCATCGCCATAATGGTGAATTTGCGGACAATATCATAATTATATTGTGCCGCAGCTTGCGTACTCGTCTCTGCCATATTTACGCCTCACTACAAAAAATAATCCGGCTTGATGCCGGTTCTTATTACCTTCAACTCGTGAATTCAAGTTAATTAGTTAATTTTAATTTAATTACATACTCCGTGACAAGTACGCTTACGCTTTTAAACCTGCCTACAAGTGGCAAGAAGTTTAGCAAAAAACGCAATTATTGCCGCAAAACCTCTGTCAGGAATTGTAAAAAGCTCGCCATTCTATGCGTCCAGGGATGATTGTATATTGATCTGGATCAAAAAAGCCCGTGACTTTCGTCACAGGCTTTTTATATACCGAGTGTATTACTAGGTTATAAAGAGAGTAACCATGGCATGTAATGGTCCACCAATAACAAGGCAAACATCAGCATCAGGTAGTTTATGGAATAGACAAAGGTGCGTATGGCCACCCGCTCCTGTCGAGTAATATAGAGACGAATAGCATAATAGAGAAATATCGAATTCAGCACCACGGAACCAATAAGATAGAGCAAACCACTCATACCGGTCAGATAGGGCAACAAAGCCACGAGGAATAAGAGAATGGTATATAGCAGAACATGCAGACGCGTGAACTCAATGCCGTGGGTTACCGGCAACATGGGTATATCCACCTTGGCGTACTCAAGATGTCTATAGATGGCCAGCGCCCAGAAGTGAGGTGGGGTCCATACAAAGATGATCAAAAATAGTAACAGGGCCTGTGGGTCGACCACACCAGTCACTGCAGTCCATCCCAGTACCGGTGGTGCCGCACCAGCAGCACCGCCAATGACAATATTCTGTGGCGTGGCCCTCTTCAGGTACATGGTGTAGATCACCGCATAACCGATCAGCGAGAAAAAGGTCAACCAGGCGGTCAGTCCATTCACCAGGGTGGCGAGTATCAGCATCGCTGCACTACCCAGTGATAAAGCAAATATCAGCGCGTGCCTGGAGTTCAACTCCCCCTTAGGTAAAGGGCGATTCTCTGTCCGACCCATCTTCGCATCCACTCGCTGATCTACCAGATGATTGATCGCTGCTGCGGAAGCTGCAGCTAGGCCGATCCCCAGGGTACCAAAGACCAACGGCTGCCAGGGCACCATACCCGGTGCGGCCATAAACATGCCAACGATGGCGGTGAATATGATTAGTAGCACCACCTTCGGTTTACATAACTGATAATAGTCCTTGCGGTGCAGCCAAAAGCTACCTGTACTAGCAATATCCTTGGTTAATTCCGTCATAGCTACCATCCCCCCGCAGTGCTTCTCAGGTTATGATTCAAACTTACCAATGTTAATAACAACAGCGCAGCCACTGCATTGTGTGCAGCTGCGACGAGCAGAGGTAAAGAGAGCAGCACATTACCAACACCGAGTAAAAACTGTACACACACCGCAGTGATAATAGCGGTTGCGATAAGATGTGTATTTCGATCTGTGGTCTTCCTCAGCAACTGAATACCCAGCCAGAGCAGGTAAACAAAGGTGACCACTGCACCAATACGATGGCTAACATGTATGGCAACCCTCGCATCATTACTCAATACTCCACCTTCATAATCAATACCCAAGCCACGCCATAAGGTGAAACCATTACCAAAGTCCATAGGCGGTAGCCAGCTGTTTTGGCAAGTGGGGAAGTCTGGACAGATCATGGCGGCATAATTGGCACTGGTCCAACCACCTAACATGATCTGCATAACAACAATCACTAAGCCGATCAAGGCCAGGTGTTTAAATCCTGCACCGCTATACGAACCGGATGAAAGCCAGCCAGCGTTGCGTAGAGTCACCCACCACAGTAAGCCCAGTATCGACATACCCCCGATTAAATGACCCATGACAATAACGGGTTTGAGCAGTAGGGTCACCGTCCACATACCCAACAAGGCCTGAAAGATCACCAGAGCCACCAACGCCAAAGGCACCTTGACCTGTTGTTGCCGCTCTTTACGTTGCATCCAGGCACGTACGGCAATGGCCAGTATCAACAGTCCCAGAATGCCGGCAAAATAACGATGTATCATCTCCTTCCATGCCTTGGCGGCTTCCACCGGGCGTTCAGGATAGGCCTCGTTGGCAACACTCACATCACTATGATGTTCCGGCACACCTATCTGACCATAACAACCGGGCCAGTCGGGACAGCCCAGACCTGCATCCGATAAACGAACATAGGCACCTAAGACCACGACGCATAGTGCCAATAGTGTGGCCGCCAAACCCAGACGGTTAAATAAATTCTTATTCATAGTATTTTCTCTTCTTCTTATTATCCGATCTGTGATACGTGCAATAGTCGGCGGATATCCTGCAATAGGCCAGATGCATCAAACCCGCTTTTATAGTTCATCATATGATTGCCCAAGGGGTCGATCATGAAGACATGCCCTGCTTCAGTGGAGGTTTCTGCCAGACCAAATTGATGAATAAGAATCTTAACCTGTTCTCCATTACCACTAACAACAATCAGATCTGGATGTTGCTGCTGATAGGTTATTCTCTGTTTTCCCGTAAGCCGTGCCTGATTCAGGATTAGTACACGGCGCACACGTGACATCTCTTTGCCTTGTGCCAAACGAGCCTGACGTGTTTTATATATAGCATCCTGACAGAGCGCAGCGCACTCCTTATTTGCCACCATCACCAGAGACCATTTCTTGCGTACTTGATCCAGCCCAAAGTCTTCATCTGCAAGAGTCTTAAGATTGAACGCCTCTAGTGGCTGTGCTGGACGTACCAATTCGCCACTGTTTCTTGTCGCCGTAGAGCCCCAGTCTGTATCCGAAAAGAACAACCCGCCAGCGATAAACATCGGCAAAAGAAACATCGCCGCCATGATCCACATTGCTTTTGCGCTTTTATTAGAATTTTTCACCTGTTCTCCAACCATGACTACCTCTCCCCTGGTGGCATTCTCTTATAATTTAAAAACAAAAACAGACCGAGCAAAATGATTGCAAACGAAAACCACTGCACGGCATAACTAATACTTTTATCCGGTGATGAAGCAATCATCTTCCAGTCACGGATATAGGCATCCGCGTCGTCCTCGGACTGCAATAATATGTAAGGCACCATATCATAAGCTAAATGAGTGGCGGCCTCATTGACATCCAGCCACTGAATAAGTTGAGGCCAGTTATTGTCCCACAAGTTACCGTCACCTAGCTTAAACTCATCACCCAGTGGAAGTTTTACCACACCATGGAAACGTTGTATCGATCTATCGACGCTAATGTCAGGAATAACATTTCGATTCTGTCCCATAGGTAGCCAGCCCCTATTCACCAGTATCCATTTTTCGCTACCGGATATTTTTACTGGAAGTAGAACCTGGAAACCCACCCGGCCTTTGTGGATTTTATTGTCCAGCAGGATCTGATGTTCAGCATCTGCCTGGCCGTTAACCACCACACGCTGATAACTCTCGACTGTTTCAATATTTTTGTTATTTAATTCAAGCCTGGGCAAAGACATTTTTTGCGCATAGGCCGAGAGTACTTGTTGCTTCTCTTCCGCCCTATCAAGCTGCCATACTCCTAGGCGAGCAAACAAGGCTATCAATAATAATGTTAATACTGTTAACCAACCGTTGGGCCGAAAGCTTCGCTGTACTGTCATAACTGCATTGTCTAATTGTTACCCTATGATTCACAGCCACCACAAGTTGTGCATATAATGGCCGAAGTTATTCTTTTGCCTCACTTGGGAGCAATGCCTGTATGAAGATCCTTATCGTCGTCATTTTTATCGCTATCCTGGCCAGTTTAGGCAGTGCTCTGTTCTCTTTCTTTAAAGACCACGGTGATTCTGATCGTACCGTTAAGGCCCTAACCCTACGCATCGGACTCTCAGTCGGTCTTTTTGCCTTAATCATGGTATTGGCTGCGACGGGTGTTATTCAACCCCATGGCATTCAATAGGCCACCGCTAATAATTCTTTGTCGCTAAGTTTAATACACTAAACAAATTATTAGAGCTAGCCTATAATTATTTCAGTTTGTTTTAAAATATTAATACTGATAGATAAAAAAAGCGCCGTATCACTACGGCGCTTTCTTGTTTACAGCCAGTAAACGAAGATGAACAGTCCCAACCAGACCACATCCACAAAGTGCCAGTACCAGGCTGCCGCTTCAAAGGCAAAATGGTTCTTCTCTGTGAAGTGTCCCTTCATGGAACGGAACAACATAACCAGCAACATGATTGCACCTATGCTTACATGCAGGCCGTGGAAACCGGTCAACATGTAAAAGGTTGAACCATAGATCCCTGTACCCATCTTCAGGTTCAGATCATTATATGCATGCATATACTCATAGGCCTGTAAGGCAACGAACAGGAAGCCCAGTACAACGGTAAGGAACAAGCCGATGATCAGCTGCTTACGGTTAGCCTTCTTCAATCCCCAATGTGCCCAGGTCACGGTTAGACCAGAGGTCAACAGGATCAAGGTATTGATGGCGGGGATACCCCAGGCTGGCATCACCAGATAGTCACCACCAACATTGGCGGGGCCATTATTGGGCCATACATATTCGAAGCCTTTCCATAGCAGCTCATTGGTCATGGCATTATTGCCTTCACCGCTCAACCATGGACCGGAAAATTGACGTGCATAAAACAGCACCCCAAAGAACGCGGCAAAGAACATAACCTCGGAGAATATGAACCACATCATGCCCATGCGGAACGAACGATCCACCTGAGCATTGTAGGCCCCTGATTGACTTTCACCGACCACCTGGCCAAACCAACCGAACATCATAAAAGCAATAATTGCCAAACCGATATAGGTTACGGTCAGGCTGCCCATTTCACCACCACCGGCACCGGGTAATGCCGTAGCAAGACCGAATAGCGCGGTAAATAAACCTATCGAGCCAATAATGGGCCACTTCGAAGGTTCCGGCAGATAGTAACCACCATTAGTTTGTGACATAGCTACCTCTTTAATATATAAAGTGTGGCAAGTACTTACTGCAAACTGTTTGCAGTAATTCCTGTAAGAACAGTTTGAGCACTTGCCAACTCACTCCGTTCTGAATTTTTCTTTGTCTGCTGCTTGCTCTCAAAAAAAGTATAGGCAAGGGTGATGGTCTTCACATCCTTAGGCAGATTAGGGTCGACGAAAAAACGCAAAGGCATCAGCTTCTCTTCGCCGGCTTTGAAGGCCTGCTTGGTAAAACAAAAGCACTCCATTTTAGTGAAGTATTTTACCGCCCTTCCCGGTGTCAGACTCGGTACCGCATGGGCAACGATGTCTCTCGCAGAAAGGTTTTTGGCAAAGTAGTTCACCTCTTTAATCTCTCCAGGGTGCAAACGCATCGAGCGAATCATGGAGCGAAATTCCCAGGGGGCATTTCTATCCGTATTAGCAAGAAATTCAACGGTTACCGTACGCGTCTCATCCACCGTAGTAATAATGCTGCGTGCCTTACTAGCATCATAGGTCCCCTGCTCAATGGCAAGGAAACGACCATTCAGGCCCAGCACATCACACATCACGTTATACAGTGGAACCAAAGCAAAACCAAAACCGAACATCGCTACTGCTGCAATCAACAGCTTACGCATCAGTCGGGTATTGACCTGTTTGAGCTCTGCGTCTGACATATCCGTTACCACCTATACAGTATGAATCCGAAGTAGAAGCCAAACACGGCGATCAGTAATATGATCAGTGTCCATGTCAGGCTCTTTTCCTGTTTAATCTTTTCCACATTCATACAGCAATACCTCTACTACTTTTCGATAGCACCCCGTCCTGAGACGGGGCATATCATTTCCCTACTTCACCTGAGGAGGTGTTTCGAAAGTGTGATAAGGCGCTGGAGATGGAAGTGTCCACTCCAGACCTTCGGCGCCTTCCCATACCTGGGAAGTCGCCTTCTCACCACCACGAATACACTTGATCACGACATAGAGGAACAGCAATTGACTGAGACCGAATACGAAACCACCAATGGATGACCACATATTGAAGTCTGCAAACTGCACAGCATA
>JAOUJT010000063.1 GCA_029883105.1 Gammaproteobacteria bacterium | reverse complement strand
CGCGCCCATGGAGGTTCTTTTGGGTGAAGAGATCATGGAAACCATCGTCTCAGAGAACGGCCTGAAATATCATGTTCAACTGGGAAAATCGCAAAATACCGGCCTGTTCTTGGATATGGCAAATGGTCGAAGTTGGGTGCGGCGTAATACTGAAAATAAGCGGGTACTGAATCTCTTTTCTTATACCTGTGCCTTCTCGGTGGCAGCGTTGGCTGGTGGAGCAACGTATGTGGTGAACTTTGATAATAACAAATCGGTTTTAAAAAAGGGACGAGACAATCATCGCCTTAATTCTGTGGATATACGAAGTGCCAATTTTGAAAATATGAACATCCTTAAATCCTTTGGGCGGATACGGAAACATGGGCCGTATGATTTATTGATTTGTGATCCACCATCGTTTCAAAAAGGAAGTGTTGATATTCGTAAGGACTACAGAAAGATCCTGAACCGTCTACCTGAGTTTATGAATGATAATGCGAAATTGATGTTATGTCTTAATTCGCCGGGGCTGACAGAGGACTTTATCCACGACATGATGGCGGAAGAGCTACCGAAGAGCAGCTTTCTGGAATCGATTCCAACACCAGACGTATTTAAAGAGGCAATGGATGGAAAGGGCCTAAAGGTACTGATATATCAATTCTGCACCTAGGTTGCATTTGTAAATTGGAAGGTATGAGGAATGGATGATGAAACAAAGACTGGCTACAATAATAGCAGGCGCGCTGCTGATAAGTGGGTTTGCTAATGCATGGGAGCCGCGGCAACTTCCCTCTCTAGCGGGCCCGAATCTTTATGAAGTCTATACCGATGCCAGCCTTTATAGCACGCGAGTTAAGGTCAATGGCATTGTCATCCCTTTAGCCAATGCCGATGGTTACGGTGTTATGGCTCAAGATGGATTTTACATTAGTGGTCCCACAGGCTATCCCAATGTGGCCCATCTGAATGGATGGATGAAGGCGGGTGTTAATCATATCGAGGTTGAATTCATTCCCTCACCACCCATAGAGAAGTATGTCGACAAACCGGTGCTGAAAAAAATAGCCAGACTGATGCTGTCACAGGTGGTGATTGTCAGAGGTCAATTGAACAAGGCCCGTATGGGCCTGGAGAGTAAAGAGCTGGAAGCTGCTTTACAAGCAAATCTGAGAACCTCAAGTATTGATATCCTGTTTAATAAGAAGTTGGCAGGTCAACGACCTGAACACGTTATGGATACGGTAATTTATCACTATGAGATAGAGCTGCCATTAGGTGAGAGTGCGAAACAGGTATCATTGGCGCAATGCGAGCTTGATACCACGTTTTCACCTTATTCCTTTACCGGCTCACTCTTTCTGAATGGAATGCCCTTACGACAGGTTGAATATAATCGTTCTCGGCTGCAGGGTGAACTTAGGGAGTCAATTAAAAATGGGGAAAATGAATTTGTGCTAGAGGTTGATACAATAAAGGAGGACTCCAGCGCCAGGCTAATGCTGGAATGTGATATGCGTGATCTGGTCGTGGGCTACGCTATGGATAGTAAATATCCGTTAGTAGGTTTTGGTGAGAATTCACATATTCGGCGTCTACCTCTGCTGAACCTGGAACTGGGAAAGGCTGGTATCTATAAGGGGTCTTTTGATATGAGGCTGCCGTAGATAAGCAGTGCCTGGGGGTGAAATACAAGTTGGACTGACATCTGTTATTCATGGTTTGCAGAGTAATTCTGTCTATAGGCGACAAACTTATTTCTTCCGGTCTTTTTAGCTTGATAGAGAGCAGTATCAGCATTATGAAATAGATCGTTGATCGTCATAGTATTCGTTAAGGTGGCAACGCCGATGCTAACGGTAATATTGATGCTATTGTCTTTGACCTTAATGGGCGTGTTTTCGATCTTTTCGAGTATTCGCTCTGCAAGAATAAGTGCCGCATCCTCGTTTGTGTTGGGGAGTAAGACGCTGAACTCTTCACCACCCACTCGACCAAATAAATCCCCGTTTCTGAGGACGGATTTTACCAACCTGGAAAATTTCTGCAGAACCAAATCACCAGCCTGATGACCATAAGTATCATTGACGGATTTGAAATAATCCAAATCGATTAATAAGGTCGATAAAATACTTCCAACTCGTGCACAACGAGAGAACTCTTGGTCTGAACACTCCATGAATGCCCGACGATTATAGATATTGGTTAATTCATCTGTCATTGCAAGTGTATGCAGATGCGATTTAAGTTGTTCTAACTCCGTAGTATCACGTGCCAGGGCAAGAATAAGCGTATCATTCTTATCTGTGATGCAGGTTATATTGACCTCAACAGGAAATTGACTACCATCCTTGCGTAGATGCCGTCCATGGAGAGTATGATGGCTGCCACTTTTTAATTGCGGCCAAATCTCATTAGTTAATCTGTTTTCATCTAGTCCGACCTCAATGGTAAAGACACTAAGATGTAATAACTCATCTCGACTATATCCTAATGAATCGCAGGCAGCCTTGTTTACATCCAGTATCTTGCCGTTTAAGTCATGAACATAGAATGCATCTGGTGCTCCTTCAATGAGAATCCTTAATCTCTCTTCGTTGGCACGAAGTGTGATAGTTTCTGCGGACAGAAGAATCTCTTTTTTACGTGACTGAACCACGAGCACCAGAGGAAGAATAAGCAGTGTTAACGCCATCAGGGCCGTCGCCGTGAGTAAGAATGCGTTGCTCATCATCATATGTTCAGTATGGTTAATACTGGAGGCACTATAAGTGAGAGTCATTTTTGCCATACCACTATAGTGCATGCCTGAGACAGCAATGCCCAGAATTGAGGCGATGGCAAGTTTTCGAAACGTGGTTTCAGTTGCTTTTCCTGTTCTCATCGTCACCAGCAGCCAGAGTGCAAACCATGATGAGACGATGGCTATTGTGGTTGCTATCAATACTTGCACTGGATCGTGATGCATCGTTGCATGGATGTGCATCGCTTCAAGGCCAAGATAGTGCATGCTGGTGATTCCCAGTCCCATGATCAAACTGCCGATGCTCACATAGATTTTTGTGTGTTTGATATCCGTGACATAAAAACTGACATAGCACGATGAAATAGCAATGAGAAAAGACAATAGCGTTAGGCCAACTTCATAATAGACTTCGATGGGGAGTTTATAAGCGAACATGCCGATGGTATGCATGCTCCATATACCAAGCCCAAACGACAATGCACTAAGTGACAGCCAGCGTTTTTTGTGTGTGTGATTGTTAACTCTCCATGCTGTACCTGAGAATTCTATAGCGATGTATGCCGCCAAAATAGAGATAGCAATGGAAAGGCTGACAAGAGGAATATTGTATGTGTTTTCGATGTATTGCATAGGCACTCAATGAGTAAAATTGATGCTGATTTTGAGAGACCGATAGTCAAAGTCCACTGGTATATTGTAGCCCTATAGACGGGAAAATATTGTCAACATTCTGTAAGTATATTGCTCTACCATTAGGCGACAATGGCTGTTTTCATCAAGAGTATTGATGACGAACTAGTAGGGTCCTGCTTAGGGTTGGCTAAGGTCTAGCCACAAAGTGATCGTGAAGCAATACCAAGCCATCGCCTGAGTATATATTGGCAGAATAATTCCCTTACAAAATAACCAAGTATTTTACTCAAAAATTCATTTATCCCTCTATCAGAACTCTCGAATACCAATTCCTTAGCAGATCCGTAGACTTAGTGAGGAATTTATACATCTGCTAATGAACCCTATCGAGGATAATTAAATGGCTGATCAAGAAGTAAAACGTACACTGCTGTTCATCACCATTGGCTTAATGGTTTTTTGCGTCTCTGCCATTATGCTGGCTCGCACTCTGGTTTACTAAAATCATCCAGATGTGTGCGAAGGGTGGCTCAGGCCGCCTTTTTTATTGACTGCGGTTTGTGACCTTAAAGCGGATGGCATGGGTTATACTGGAGCGAAGCATATCTAGTTATTAAGGAATTCCACATGGCCATCCCACTTGCCGCAATCCTCTCTGCTGCCCCCGGCGTAATCTCTGCCGCCAGCGAGGTCATCCGGATGATCAAACAAAAGAAGGGTGACAATAATGAGCCGTCAGCCTCTGAGGATGAGAAGTTAAGGGACGTTGTGAACCTGATCGAAAAGCAGGCGCAGGTGATAGAAGAGCTGGCGCAGGCAAATCAACAACTGGCCCTGGCGGTGAGGAATAATCGCATTATTACACTACTTTCACTGGGGATCGCTGTCATATCCATAGGCATCGCTGGTTTGTTGTAATTCCTAAATGTCTTCAGGGTTCGAGAACATATCTTCCCGTCTACCGGGGCCGTCTTCTCCGGCATACGATAACGCCCAACTTGAGTCCGCTGCGGTGACAGGTCAGAATCCGACTCTATCTATTTAATACAGAGGTTTTCCATGGCGTCCTATCGTTTTGCATGTATACCAGGGGATGGCATAGGCAAGGAGGTGATGCCAGAGGGGCTGCGCGTTCTGGATGCTGTGGCAAGCAAGTTCCGGCTCGATTTTAGTTATGATCATTTTGACTGGAGTTGTGAATACTACAATCAGCATGGGCGGATGATGCCGGAAGATGGTATCGAGCGAATTCGCCAGCATGACGCAGTCTTTCTCGGTGCGGTGGGTTTTCCCGGTGTTGCCGATCATGTCTCTTTATGGGGCTTGTTGATCCCTATACGTCGTGAGTTTCAACAATATGTGAATCTGCGTCCGGTACGTTTGATGCCGGGGATTGCCTCGCCACTGGCCAATCGCGAGGTGGGTGATATCGATTATTATGTGGTGCGTGAAAATAACGAGGGCGAGTATTCGGCCATCGGTGGCCGTCTGTATGAGGGAACCGAAGACGAGGTGGTGATGCAGCAGAGCACCTTTACCCGCAAGGGCACCGATCGCATCCTCAAGTATGCCTTCGACCTGGCCATGAGTCGCCCAAAGAGGCATCTAACCTCGGCCACCAAGTCCAATGGCATTATGTACAGCATGCCCTTTTGGGACGAACGCTTTGCGCAGATGGGTAAGGCCTATCCCGATGTAAAAACCGATCAGTATCATATTGATATCCTTACCGCCCATTTTGTGCAACACCCGGACTGGTTCGATGTGGTGGTCGGCTCCAACCTGTTTGGTGACATCCTGTCGGATCTGGGGCCAGCCACCACGGGCACCATTGGCATCGCGCCGTCTGCCAACATCAATCCGGATGGTGAGTTCCCCTCTATGTTCGAACCGGTACATGGTTCTGCGCCGGACATCTATGGCAAGAACATTGCCAACCCCATCGGCCAGATATGGTCGGCAGCGATGATGTTGGAGCACCTGGGCGAGGCAGAGGCGGCACAGGCGATCATGCAGGCCATTGAAACAGTGTTAGACTGCGGCCCACGCACAGCAGACATTGGCGGCAACGCCACCACTGAGGATGTCGGCAAGGCGATTGCCGATGCCATAGGAAAATAGACATGCAAATACTGGAGTCTCCACAGGGACGTTTTGAACTGGCCCGTTTTCCGTTGCAGGAAAAAGATCCTCTGCGAGCCTGGGATGCGGCGGATGAATATCTGCTGCAACAGGTTGCCCAGCAATATGCGGAAGGCTTTACTGGTCGTCTGCTTATTATCAATGACGGTTTTGGTGCTCTGTCTGTCGCGCTGTCTGCGTATGCTCCGGTGATGATGAGCGACTCGTACCTGTCGCAACAGGGCTGCCTGGCCAATCTGCAACATAACGGTCTTACTGAACAAGCGCCGACGCTTCTCAACAGTCTGCAAAGCCCCGAGGGTAAATTTGATCTGCTGTTGATCAAGCTACCCAAGAGTCAGGCCATGTTGGAACATCAGCTACTGCAAATTCGTGCACATCTACACAAGGACACAGTGATCATCGCGGCGGCGATGGCCAAGGCCGTCCATACCTCTACCCTGAAATTATTCGAACGTATTCTCGGCCCAACCACCACTTCACTGGCGAAGAAAAAGGCACGTCTGATCTTTTGCCAACTGGATAGTGCTTTAAAGCCGGGGGATTCACCCTATCCCAAACACTACACCCTGGAGGTCGGTGAGCAGGAATACAGCATTAGCAACCATGCCAATGTCTTCTCGCGCGAATCCCTGGACTTGGGCACACGTTTCTTTTTGCAGAATATGCCAGAGGGAGCGTTTAAGACGATCGTCGATCTGGGATGTGGCAATGGCATACTTGGCCTGATGGCAGCACAACAACACCCGCAGGCAGAAATCTTCTTTGTCGACGAGTCTTATATGGCGGTGGCCTCGGCAGAGGAAAATTTCACTACAGCTTTTGCCGGCCAGACGCGAGCAAGTTTTGAGGTCAGCGATTGCATGACAAATATCGCGACGGGCTCGGTGGATCTGGTATTGAATAATCCACCCTTTCATCAACAACATGCAGTGGGCGAACAGGTGGCCTGGCAGATGTTTGCGGATGCCAAGCGGGTACTTAAGCAGCATGGTGAATTGTGGGTGATCGGCAATCGCCACCTGGCTTATGATATCAAGCTGCAGCACATGTTTGGTAACTGCCAGACCGTGGCCAGTAATAAGAAGTTTGTCATACTGAAAGCAAAAAAGAGGTAGCGACGGTGCCACATATCATTATTGAATACCCGCAACAGCAGATCAGTGAAGAGCAGTTACCCGGCATATTAAAATCGATGCATGAGGCGGTGGTGGCCTCTGGCCTGTTTGAGTCCAGCCATATCAAGACCCGCGCCTACCCGATTCGTTTTTATACTAATGCCGGTGGTGATAAACCCTACATACATACAGTGGCGCGTATTAAATCTGGTCGCAATGCGGAGCAGAAAAAACAGCTAAGTGAAGCGATCCTTGCAGCCTTATGCGCACAGAACCTTGCGCCGTCGGTGATAACTGTTGAAGTCATAGATATGGATAGAGACAGTTATACTAAGTTCTCCGCGTAGCCAGGATGTATCAAAGTAAAGTCCGCGAGCTGCACCGGACTTAAGCCTTGCTGGCATTTATTTCTTGGCCCACTTGGATAGTATGTCCTTTATGTTCGATGTTTTATAAGGCTTACTGATGTAGTCATCCATGCCTGTTGCGATACACTTTTCTTTGTCACCCTTCATCGCATTCGCCGTCATGGCAATGATGGTCGCCCGGTTCATATTTTTTTGTGTTTCTATTTTACGGATAATAGAGGTTGCCTCAAAACCATCCATAACTGGCATTTGACAATCCATGAAGATAATGTCGAATGGATTGTTAGAATGCAGTTCGACAGCTTCACGACCGTTATTTGCTACGTCGATGTTGCAGTTATACGGCTTGAAATATGCCAGGGCAACTTTTTGGTTGATTTTGTTATCTTCCACCAGAAGTATCCTCAAATTGCTGTAGTCGGAATTCTCACTGATCGTCTCTGAAGCCGTCACATGAACTATATGTTCCTTGCCGCAAAGATTGATGATGTTGTCATAAAGTAATGATTGGCGTACAGGCTTGGTTAAACAGGAGATGATATGATTTTTGCTTAGTACCTCCTTGGAGCATGCTCCAGACATGGAGGTCAGCATGATCATGTGTGGTTCCTGTTCAATATCCGAATCAACAATCTTTCTGGCAAGCGTTAGCCCGTCCATGGCGGGCATCATCATATCGAGCAACACGATGGTGTAGGGATTTTTTGAACTCGTTTCCTGGATCAGTTGCAATGCAGTTTCAGGACTTTCGGTGCTATCAAAGTTGGATGCCCCCCATGATTGCAGTTGTTTCTCAAGGATAAACCGGTTGGTTGCATTGTCATCAACAATGAGAATTTTCTGTTGTGCGATAAGGCCACTAGAGTCAAATGGCGAAACATCTATCTCTGAACGTTCGAGCTTTAGGGTAAACCAGAATGTACTGCCCTCGCCTGGGGTCGAATGCACGCCTATGTCGCCACCCATAAGTCTGGCCAAATGCGTAGCGATAGTGAGCCCCAGCCCCGTACCTCCGTATTGTCTTGTAGTAGAGCCATCTGCCTGAGAAAAAGATTCAAAAATCGTATCGAGTCGGTCTGCTTCTATACCGACACCCGTATCAGAGACCTCGACACACAAGGTAATAAATTTAACATCTTCTTCCTGAATATGTACCCGAACGACAATTTCACCCTTATCGGTGAACTTGATGGCATTGTTAATCAGATTGCTGAGTATCTGTCGAAGCCGGGTAGGATCGCCGATGGTGAAATGTGGCAATTCTACTGGTATGTCGTTGATGATCTCAATGTTCTTTTCTTGTGCCTTTTGTGCGAACAATGTCGAGACATCATCAATCGTATCGGCGATAGCAAAATCGATGTGCTCCAATTCCAGCTTTCCTGCTTCAATCTTGGAGAAATCCAGTATGTCATTTAGGATGGTTAATAGTGTTTCCGCAGAATTGTAGGCGGTGTTTACCAGATCAAGCTGGCTACTGTTTAGCTGTTCCTGTTTTAATAGATCCAGCATGCCGAATATACCGTTCATGGGCGTGCGAATCTCATGACTCATATTGGCCAGAAACATACTCTTCGATTGTACCGCTTGCGTGGCATTAACCAGGGCCAGATCCAGTTGAGTGTTAATGTCTGCCAGTTCACGCGTGCGCTCTTCTACACGCATTTCGAGTTCATCTTTGGATTTCTGTAGTTCCCGTTCAATATTGATTCTGTCGGTAATATCTGTGGTGGTGCCAACCATACGCAGTGCGCGTCCAGATGCGTCTTTTACAGCAACTCCTCGCTCCAATAACCATCGATAGCTGCCATCCTTGTGCAGGGAGCGGTGGGTGGACTGGTATTGTGATGTTGAGTCGTTGAGATGCTTGTCGATGGCCTCCATTGCATCTGGTAAATCATCGGGATGTATACGGGTTTTCCATTCAGTAAATTCATTTTCGATCTCAGTATCATCGTAGCCGCGCATTTGCTTCCAACGAGGAGAGTAATAGACAGTGTTGTTAATGATATCCCAGTCCCAGAGTCCATCATTTGCGCCCTTCATGGCCAACTCGAATCGTTCTTCACTCTTTTTAAGCTCAGCTTGAACATCTGTTAACATCGATTCGTTCTTCGCCAGGTGATCCAGCATGATATTGAAATCATCACTCAGCTGGCCTAGTTCATCCTCGCGTTTAAGAGTGCTTCTTGTCGAACGATCACCCTGGGTTATTTTATCCGCAATAGACACTAGGTGCTTAAGACCAAGAGTTAAACCCTTGGCCATAAAGAAGGCAAAAATCACACCCACAAGGATCGCTATGAGGGTGTAGATGATTCCATTTCTTGTGATAATATTAAGCCCTGATTCCACATCACGTTGGTTGATGGCTACGCGTGCCCAACCAATGTGTTGTAGGTTTGCATAGATTGGTGCAGCGACATCTATCAGCTCACGGTTGGTGATTAATATACTAAGTTGCGCTGGTGCATCAATTAAACGGCGGCTTGTTTTGTCATTAAGATATTTTCCCAACAGTTTGCTATCACTGTGGCCAAGTATTCGGCCTCGGGTATCGATGACGATGGCATATTCCAGTCCTGGATAATTATCTTGTGAAGCAATCACCTCCTGCAGACCAAAAACATCGGCGGAAAGTACCCACGAAGTACTATTTGCGGCAAGGGTTTTGGCCAGGCTGCTGGTTTGTGCTACGGCCTGTTCATGCAGAAAATCGCTTTGACGATGAACCAGGTCAAAAATAAATATCGTCATTAATAGGGCATGTACAAAAGTAATGCCCATGATTAGCTGGCGCGTGATTGATGCGCTCCAAAATCTTCGTAATTGTCTATGCATTATAATTACGTCTGTATCAATGAGAGTAAATGTACAGGTGGTTAAGCCTTGTCTAATTTACCTTGCGTACGGTCTTGGAAAAGGTGTCGATGAAAGCAACTACGGGTTGATAGGTTATATCGCTGGCAGCCTCGAATTTTGATAGTTCAATCCTTTCAAGGATCTTACGACCCTCATCATGGGTGTGTAGTTCAAATAGTAATTTTGAAACCTGTTTAACCAATTCATCGGGAATGTCATCACGGACGATCAAACCATTGTTTGGCAGGCTTTGTGTTTGCCATTTAATCTCCAGCGCCTCGGCAAGTTCAGGTTGTTCTTTTATCAGCGCATGCCAGGGTGGTGGCCAGGTGGCACCCGCTGCAACATTACCTAGATAGACACTCAGTACCGATGATTCCTGTGAACCGACGTAACGATTTTCCACATCGTTCATCACATCCAGTCCATGTGTCTTCAGGTAGTACTGCGGTAGCATGGTAGCGGCAAGGGCCGTTGGGGCTGGATAGCTTACAGCCTTACCTTTTAGATCACTAACCTCGTTAATCTTGCTGTCCTTACGCACCAAAATGATGCCGCGGAAGTTTTCATCATCGCCCATCTTACCAAACACACGATAACCGTGTTTTAGGGCGTTAATGGTTTGGAAAGGATTGGGTAAAGAGAAGTGACTTTTTCTGGCATAAAGCTTTTTATCATAACTGGCATAGTTGCGTGAGGCCTCGATTTGAAACTCCGCATTGTCGATATGCTTACTGAGATACTCCATTACAGGGCCAAATACATCATGCAGTCTGGTGGGATTATGTAGAGGGTGAATACTGAATACGTAGACAGGCTCATTGTGTGTTCTGGACTCGGTGGTTATAGAAGGCTGATAGCTCTCTACCTCTTTCTCACAGCCACTAAATGCGAAAGCGAGGCCTGTGATGAAGAACATTCTTACAATTAATGTAGGGTTAAGTCTGGCATTTTGCTGATGCATGGAATAAGTCCTTCATAAATAACTTAGTATTTCACTATGCTATAGCTGGGGTGAGAGATACAGAAAATAATGTAAATTGTTTGCTAAAATAGGCGCCTTTATACGCAGAGTACTGTCGGCATTGCCCGATAAACCATAGGGCAATTGTGTGTTGTTCAGGTTAGAGAATGCGTCGTAATGGTTTCTGTATGGTGTTGTGTGAAATGTCGTTGCAAGATAGACAATCAGGGTGTCAGTGAAATTATGCTTGATATGATAAAACAGTTTTTTCAAGAATCGATGTCAACAGAGGCAAAAGTGGGAGATGAACACCGATTGCAGCTGGCAACCGCCGCTTTGATGATTGAAATGATGCGTCAGGATGATGAGATCCATGAGGCAGAAGAACGGGCGGTTAAGGCGGCCATAGGGGCCAAGTTTTCCCTCTCGGAGGATGAGACACATACGCTATTCGAATTGGCCCATGCGGAGGCTCGCAATGCCAATGACTACTATCAATTCACCCGGCTCATCAATGAAAATTTCAGCCAGCAACAAAAATTTACTGTAATCAAATATCTATGGGAAATAGCCTATGCGGACAATCACCTTGACCGCTACGAAGAGCACATGGTGCGTCGTATTGCCGAGTTGATCTATGTATCACATAGCGACTTCATGCGGGCCAAGCATATGGTTCTGGAAAGTTTGTAGGATGTCTGGGCCGATACTCTACTCCTTCCGTCGTTGTCCCTATGCCATGCGTGCACGCTTGGCGCTCAAGGCCGCAGATGTGCGACTGGAGATTCGCGAGGTGGTACTGAAGGACAAGCCTGCTGAGATGTTAATGGTATCGCCTAAAGCGACGGTACCGGTACTGGTGTTCGCAGATGGACAGGTTATCGATGAAAGTCTGGATATTATGCATTGGGCATTGATGCAGCTCGATTCCGGTGAATCTTTCGAGACAGATAAGGCGGCAGCAGAACCGTTACTGACCGTCAATGATGGCAAGTTTAAATATCATCT
>JAOUJT010000062.1 GCA_029883105.1 Gammaproteobacteria bacterium | reverse complement strand
TGTGGGCGCTCCACATGAGCAAGTGATGGTGCACATGATGAAAGCCATCAACTACTTGCAATTGGGGCAGCGTGACAGTGCCAGAGTTGAAATCTTGCAGATGGATGTACGTTTGCGTGAATTGGCTGCACGCGCCGGTGCTGAGCAGGCCTATTCGGAGGATGCCTTTGGACGTTATCTGGCAGGCGTTATCTATGAAGAATTAGGCGAAGAGAGTGATGCGATGATCTCTTATCGCAAGGCCTATGAAAGTTACCGCAAGCAGAAGAAACACTTTCATGTCGCCGTGCCGGATGAGCTGAAATCGGCATTATTACGCATGAGTTTGCGTATGGGTCTGAATAATGAACACCAAAGATTTCGTCAGGAATTTTCTCGTCGCGAATTTAGTACGGTTGCGGAGTTACGCAAACAAGGCAGTCTGATCTTTTTGTTCGGTAATGGCCTGGGGCCAAAGAAACAAGAGAAAAGCATATCCGTAAACGATTATCAAAACGGCCAATTACACCGCATAGCATTGCCCTATTATCGCTCCCGTGCCGCCCTATTGGGCGGGATTCGTATTCAGGCTGGGGAACAGAGGGTGGATGGAGACCTGGTGGATGACATTGATGTCATCGCCACGAAGACGCTGGATGAACAGATGCCAGCGATTACTGCGCGTGCCCTGGCACGTGCGGTGGCAAAGAATGCCATGGTGAGAGAAACCCGACGGCAAGAAAAGAAGAATGATGGCAGTGGTTTGCTGGGCTTGTTGGTAAACATTGCGACAGTAGCGACCGAGCGTGCGGACACCCGCAGTTGGGTGACCCTACCCAGTGAGATTCACATGGCCAGAGTCAATCTGCCGCAAGGGAAATACGACATCACGGTGCAGTTTCTTGGTCAGCGCGGTGGGGTCGTCGATAGTATGGTATTACCCGCTATAGAGATTAAGGCAGGTAAAAATCAATACCAATATTATCATTGGGTCTCGCCGCAGAAACAGAAAAGGAAATAGACATGAAACGAATTATGATACTGGGTCTGGGGGTATTTCTGGTCGCCTGTGGCGGCAGCCGTGGCGGGGTGATAGAAGGTGGACCGGACTGGTTGGATGGTAGCAGCAAAGCGCATCCTTCTGTTGCCTACATCATCGGTACCGGCTCTTCTGTGAGTCTGGATGATGCTAAGAATCGGGCGCGGGCCGAGATTGCCAAGGTGTTTGAGGTGGCGGTGACAGAGCAAAGCTCAGATAACCTCAAATATCTGTCTGATGCCAATGGAAGCCAGCTGGCCCAGCGCGTAGAACGGGATACCACCAGCCGTACCAGCAAGATTCTGCATGGCGTGGAGATCGCTGATAGCTGGTTGCATGAGAAGAGCGGGCAGTTTTATGCCCTGGCAGTATTACATCGCGGACGTACGGCGAATGCCCTGCGGCAACAGATCCAGGATTTGGATAGCGCTAGCGCTGCGGATTTAGAAAAGGCCCGCACTAGTAAAGATACCTTGAACAAACTGGCGTATGCCTCGTCTGTATTGACTCAGCAAATGCAAAGAGCCGGACTGCAACGCAGCCTGCAGGTTGTAGATAACAGTGGTCGTGGTGTTACGCCACGCTGGAATCTGGCCGAGTTGAGCAGTGATTTTCGTGGCCAATTGGAACGGGTTAGGATTCAGCCAAGGCTGAGTCAGGGGCCGGAGTCTTTCCAGACATCATTAAGTGGGGCCGTGGGCAAAGCAGGATTTCTGGTAAAAAAGGGAGAGATGCCGGACTTCATTCTTTCTACCCGTTTGATCCTTTCAGAGCCCGAATACCAGCAAAACTGGTATTGGGTGCGTGGCCGTCTGGAGATCTTGTTGAGTACTCCTCAAGGGCGTATACGTGGCACCCAGCGTTGGCCCATCAAGGTATCGGCCACACAAGCGGATGTGGCGCAAAAACGTGCATTGGACAGTGCGGCAAATATATTAAGGGATGAATTGCGCAGCAGCCTGTTGGGTTTTGCCAAGGAATAACATCCGGTATAAGACTTAGGGGGTGGGTGGCTGCTCTAGTTTGATCAGCATATAGCCCAGTTCCATGTAGGCCTTGATCTGTGCAGGGCCCTCCGCCGCGACATCCACATAGTCCGGAAAATCTTCCGGACTCACCCCTTTCCACTCAGCATAGGTACCACAGACATGTAATTGGACCTGATTGCCCAACAGACTTTTTACCTGGGTATGAATCTTCCGGTTTTCCTGCTGGTGACTTGTCTGTAGGGCAAACTGCTCACGACCATGACTGACGACGGCGATGGCCAGTTGTGGGAATCTCCCCCGCAATTGACTGGCATATTGTTGTACACGAGGGATAGCCCAGCTCAATCCATCCTCAGCAGCGAGGATCTCAAACACTATCCCCTCTGGGGGGGTGGACATAAGCAGGATCGATTCTATTTGCTGTTTGTCGCTGGCCTTGACGGCGGTATTGCTCATTCCCGCCGTAAGGGCGAGTAGCATAAGGAGGATATAGCGTTTTTTTAATCTCATGATTCGTGTCGTTTGTAGGGCGAAAATATAGTACTTTGATATGCGTAGGGACGGGAAGTTCATTTTACCTTAAGGAGTTATAAGCCGTGGTATCTCCCAGTGATCTATTTCTCTGTCTCGATCAAGGCGGTCATGCCAGCCGGGCGGTGATATTTAACCGCGCGGGTGAAAAGCTCACAGAACGAAGTTGTGACACCGTCACAATGGTCGACGGTCTGAGGGTTGAACTGGAAGCCGAGTCACTGTTAACGGCTATGCAAGAGATCATCACGGACATTTGTCTGCAACTGGGTAGTGAGGCCAGTCGGGTGGTGGCTGTCGGATTGGCCACTCAGCGTTCGAACATTGCTTGTTGGCACAGGCAAACAGGGTTGCCACTGGCACCCATACTCAGTTGGCAGGATCGGCGTGCTGGCGAGATGCTAAAGGGCCTGGATGCGGCCTGGATACATACAAAAACCGGTCTCTATCCCAATGCCCATTATGGGGCCAGCAAGTTGGCCTGGTGTTTATGGAATCTGCCTGATGTGATGACTGCGGCACAAAGTGATGAGTTGTGTCTTGGGCCCATGGCCAGTTTTCTGTCAAGCCGTTTAACGGGCCATCCGGCCTATGCAGATCCCGCCAACGCCTCGCGCACCATGCTATATAACCTGCAGAGCCAAAACTGGGATGAGGAACTGTGCCACCACTTTGCGATCCACAAACACCTTCTGCCCACCTGTGTTCCGAATCGATACGACTTTGGCAACCTCTCCTGGGCGGAGGGGAGTTTGCCACTGCGTGTGGTAACGGGTGATCTATCCGCTGCGGCCTTTGTGCATGGTGCGCCACAGGCTGATGTTGCCTATATCACCCTCGGCACCGGGGCGTTTGTACAAAGGATTAGCCAACAACGCGTAGAATCCGATCTGCGTTTACTCAATGGTATTGTGTGGCATGACGGGGAACAGGGGCTTTATAGTATCGAGGGTACCGTCAATGGGGCAGGTAGTGCTCTGGACTGGTTTGCTTCTGAGAGGGAACTGGAGCAAGGCGTTCTGCAACAACAACTGGCATTATGGTGCGAAGAGGTTAACGAGCCGCCGTTATTTACCAACGGGGTGTCTGGTTTTGGTTCACCTTTTTGGCAAGCAGATTTTCGCCCACGTTTTATCGGTGAGGGCAATCTTGCAGCTCAAGCGGTGGCGGTGGTGGAGAGTATCGTTTTTCTGCTGAATGAGAACCTCTCTCTCATGCATCGTTATCTGCCGGTTCCGAGACAACTTCTACTTAGTGGCGGACTGGCAGCGCTAGATGGTCTGTGTCAGCGCCTGGCCGACCTTAGTGGTATCGATGTTGTGCGCAGTGCCGAGACGGAAGGCACCGCCAAAGGGCTTGCCTATTTGCTGGCGGATATGCCTAAAGAGTGGCCGACTGCGATAGACCGACATTTTGCTGCCAATGAGAATAAGGTATTGCAACAGCGATATCAGTCATGGCGAAAGCTGATATATGCAGAAACTGGCTATACTTAGAGCCAACTTAAGTAGGTATGACGATGAAAATGATTCCCTTAGTGGCCCATCGGGGTTTTTGTGCCGCCTATCCGGAGAATAGCCTGGAGTCACTCAAGGCTGCACTGGAATGTGGTGCCGCAGCGGTAGAGTTTGATGTGCAGCTGACGCTGGATCATGTTGCGGTGGTCTGCCATGACGATAATCTATCGCGTACCGCCGGTGTGGATTTCTCTATTCTGCAAAACAAGTATGTGGATATGAGATCTATATGCGTGGGTGAACCAAGGCGTTTTGCCGATCAATTCCTCAACTGCCTGTTACCCAGCCTTGATCAAGTGGTGGAGCTATTACTAGAGTTTCCACAGGCAATTGTTTTTGTCGAGATTAAGATTGAAAGTATCGAGGCGTTTGGTGCTGAGTTGTTCAATAAGGTGGTACTTGAGTCTATCGCACCCATACTGTCACGTTGTGTTTTGATCTCTGATGATCTGGATGCACTGCTCGCTGCCCGTGAACGGGCGGCCATTCCCATTGGCTGGATCATCCATCAATGGTCCGAACCGGACCGCCTGCAAGCAACTGAGGCTGGCCCCGAATATCTGGTGGTTAATCACAAGTATTTTCCTGCTGGCGACGAAAACCTATGGCCCGGTGACTGGCTTTGGGTGGTGTATGAAACGAGTAAGGCGAATAAGGCTCTGGATTTGTATGCGATGGGCATACAGTGGGTGGAGACAAATAACATCTGTCCGATGCTAGAGAGCTTGCAGAAACACGATGCACCGATATTAACTATCAAGGAATAGCTATCGATGTCTCTATATGATGTGGTCATCGTTGGTGGAGGCATCCACGGTGTCGGCGTGGCACAAGCAGCGAGTGCTGCCGGCTATAGTGTGTTGTTACTGGAAAAGTCGCAATTGGCGGCAGGTAGTTCCAGCCGTTCCAGCAAACTCATACACGGTGGTCTGCGCTATCTTGAGAGTGCACAGATTTCACTGGTCTATGAATGCCTGCATGAGCGACAACGCCTGCTTAAGCTTGCCCCTGATCTGGTGCGCCTGGAAGCCTTTCATATCCCTGTATACAGAGACACCGTACGTCGTCCCTGGCAGTTACGTGCTGGCCTTTCCCTATATGCGATGTTGGGTGGTCTGCATAAATCCAGTTTGTTTAAACAGCTGCCATTATCTCAGTGTTCGGAGCTGGATGGTCTAAAAGCAGAGGGGCTGCAATCGGTATATCGCTACTACGATGGCATGAGTGACGATGCCGCATTAACCAGAGCGGTCATGGATAGTGCAATATCTTTAGGTGCAGAATTAGAATTGAGGGCCAGTTTATTACACGCCCATGTAGAAGAGGACAGGGTAGATATCGTGTACCAACAAGCAGGCTCGGAAAAGTCGTGTCAGGCAAAGACCCTTGTCAATGCCGCAGGTCCATGGGTCGGTGAGGTATTAGATCACATTACACCCAGGCAAGACAATATTGCTGTAGATATGGTGCAAGGAAGTCACTTGGTCTTAGACACAGAACTTAAGGCCGGTAGTTATTATATGGAAGCACCAGTGGATGGGCGGGCGGTGTTTTTTCTGCCCTGGAAAGACAAGGCAATGTTGGGTACCACCGAGGTGAAATACCATGGTCGTCCTGAGGACGTTATGGTACTGGCAGAAGAACGGCGGTATTTATTACACGTATTAGAACACTATTTTCCATCTCTAAGTAATAGCGCGATTATAGAAGAGTTTGCAGGCTTACGAATATTGCCACAAAGTGAGGGGGCTCATTTCTCCCGCCCACGCGATACGCGTATAGTCCAAAGTGACAAGCGTCTGTCATCCATATATGGTGGCAAGCTAACGACTTACAGATTGACGGCTGAGAAACTGGTATTCCAACTGCAAAATATATTAGGCAAGAAACAACGCATTGCCTATACCGATAAGCTAAGGCTTACACCTACTTAAGGAGGAGTAGTGAATCTAATAATAAGATTGATTTATGTGTTATTGGCTAGTATGTTTCGTTCCAGACTGAATGTTCTAGATGTTTCAGTGGTGAACTTCAGGGTTTTGATAAACGATCTTGATTTTAACGGCCATATGAATAACGGTCGTTATCTCACTATAATGGATCTCGGGCGCCTGGATCTGATTTTTCGCGCAGGTTTTAGTAAAAAGATTTTGACGGCACAGTGGATGCCGATCGTTGCCTCCAGCAAAATTCGTTTCCGTCGTTCCCTGGGGCCGTTTCAGAAATATCAATTACATAGTCGATTGTTATGTTGGGATGACAAATGGTTTATTGTAGAACAACGTTTTATGGTTAAAAGTCGAGTTGTTGCCATCGCCTTTGTTAAGGCCTTATTTAAGGATAGAAAAGGTAATAATATTGCCCCTGAAGACGTATTGCTAAGTGTTGGTTATGTGGGAATATCCCCACCTTTTTCTGATGCGGTACAATTGTGGTTGCAGGCAGAATCTCTTATAGAAACCGATTGACTATATCGAAATTTGTTCAGGTATGATTTCACCATTTTCGAGGACGATAGGGTTGGGTTTATCTATGGCATATCCCTGCGCATAATCGACGCCCAGGGCACTGACCGCTTGAAGGAGTTCCGCTGATTCGACATATTCAGCGATGGTTTGCAGGCCGACAGAGTGCCCAAGATTGTTGATCGCTTCGACGATAGTGCGGGCCGTTTTATCTTTTTTCATGTCGCGCACAAAGCTGCCGTCAATTTTAATGTAGTCTACTTTTAGTGTCTTCAAATAACTAAAGGATGACAATCCAGTACCGAAATCATCCAAAGAAAAAAGACAACCAAGACGTTTTAGTTCACTAATAAGTGCAGTCGCATTGCCCAAATTACTGATTGCCGCAGTTTCTGTAATTTCAAAGCACAAGCGCTCCGCAGGTATCTCATAGTGACGGATGGCATCTTTTATAAAATCTCTGGTAGCTTCCTCCCCTACCGATGCGCCTGACAGATTAATGGAATAGATGGAGCCTTTTGCCTGGCTCGACAATTGGTGGTAGTGAGAAAAAAAGTTCTTAATGACCCACTTGTCTATTTGATGCATTAGTCCGTAGCGTTCTGCTGCGGGAATAAATAAGTATGGTGAATGTATCTGCTGGTCAGCATCCTTCATGCGTATGAGAACTTCGTAATGAATGTCCTTGTTATGTAGAGATTTAATGCTTTGCTGATAAAGGCAGAACTGATTGTTGTCCAGAGCATTGTGTATCTTGCTTACCCAATGCATTTGATCGCTACGTTCCGTCGATTCCTCATCTTCCGCATGAAATATATGATAGCGATTGCGACCCATATCTTTGGCTGTATAACAGGCAATGTCCGCCGAACTCAGAAGTTCATCAATGCTGCCTGAGAGATTGTTTACCTCCACAATACCGATGCTTGCACCTATGTTAAATATTTTACTATTCCAGGAAAAGCGGAAATTACGCAGTTCCTTTAGCAGGTTGTCTGCAACATGGGTGGACATTTCAAGATGGCAATTTTCCAGCAAGATACCAAACTCATCACCACCAAGCCGAGTGATGATGTCTGTCTCACGTAAATGGTAACTAAGTAGAAAACTCACCTGGCGTAATAATTCATCACCAGCAACATGACCGCAGGTGTCATTTACGATCTTGAACTGATCAAGGTCCAGATAAAAAATAACATGGCCTGATTCCGGATGTTCGAGACAAGACTCTTTCAGTCTATGTAGCTGACGTTCAAACTCAAAGCGATTAAATAGAGAGGTAAGTGGATCATGGTTGGCCTGCCAGCTTAACTGTTGTGTGCGTTCTTCGATGCGCTTTTCTAAATTTACCTTTGACTCTCGCAGCTCACGAGCAATATTTTTTAAACGTCGATTGCTTGCATTAATGACATCGTCCTGTTCCCTGAGTCTGATGGAGGTGTTGTTAAGTGCTGAGACAAGATCTCGTAATTCTATGAATGAAAATTTGAGAGCTAACCTCTGTCCTTTATTTGCATCCAGGTTAGAGGCAAATAGTGTGGCTCGGCGTAGTTCAAACATGGGAGGGTGAAGGATTAGTAGCAAGATGACGATATCAAGAATGATCAGTGCAGCACTGATGGATAGATTTTCAATCCAGGTTTGTCTCTGAATGGTAAGTATTTCTGCGGTAGTATAGGTGGCCTGGATCCACCCCAGGTGCTGGACATTATTGATGGGGTACCATAACACTTGTTTCTGGGGCTGAGGACTGCGTAATAAGCTGACTACCTTCTCCGGTATGGGTGTTTTTTCTGTTGGATATTTTACTTGGGTATTACTTTCCGTTTTTACTACAAGACCAAGATTTCCACCTTCTATGTCGGTAACCTGCAAGGATAGAATATGAGGAAATTTCACCAGTTTTAGCAGTTGATCCTCTATGGAAGCATAGTCCTTGCGCAGGATGGAATATTGGCTGGATAAACTAAGGTGCTCAACCAGTGCGTGAATGTCCTTGTCGATTCGTTCTCGGATCTCTAAGGTTTGGCGAGTGGTATTCAGGTAGGTTTGACTAATGATGGTGGCCGAGACGATGATGCCACTGAGTAATGCAATTTGCGTGTGCAGGTGTAGATGGTTCCACCAGGGCTTGATTTTTTTTAACTCGTACATGTTTTACTGCCCTCCCTGATATTGGTGGATCTGCAGAGAGTAATTCAACTTGAGAGATTCAAGATTTTTGTACTCAGCATAAGAGCTTATGACCGGAATTTGCATGTGAACGTTTTCAAGTAATTGTTGGCCCTTTGCTGTCTTACTGAGCTCAAGGATTCCCTGTTGAAATCTCTGCGCCGCTTCAGTGTCAACACTAGGATAGGCTAGGATTGGATGGGGAAGAATCTCCGGTGTTTGATAAATCGTACGAAGGTTGTTTTTTGCTTCAGGGCGTTGTTTTTCCAAAGTACGGCTAACAACACTACCTGCTATCGACTTGCCAAGCAGTACATAACGTATGGTGTTGGTATGTGATTCTGCGTAACGGGTTTGAAAACTGATTTTTTCCTTGTTTATCAACTGGGTCTTCATGAATAGAGATGAAGCAAAGGCATTGGGAGAAGGAAAAGCAATGGAAGAATCTTGTAGTTGCTGTACCGTGTGAATTTTACTATCTTTGCGTACTACCAGTATACCTTTCAGACGACTACTATTGTCACGAATAATAGGACGATAGCTTTGTGATTTATGTGCCATGACTGTGTGAAATGGGTTTGCATAGGCAAAATCATAATTGCCCAATAGTAAGTCGCGCTCAAATTCCGGGATCGAATCAGCTAACTGTAACTTGAATTTAAATCCCGTCTGTTTCCCAAGTTCTTCCAGTAAGGGTGACCAGTCTTTATATAAAACATTGACTGGGTATTGTGGGACGACGCTAAACACATAAGTTTTGGCCGCATGCAGTGTCGCGGTTGAGGCGCCAGCCGCATTCTTTTCGGCCAGAATAGGATAGCTAGGGCAGAATAAAACCACTGATAGTATAAGCAGTCGAAGCATACGCATCCATCCGCATGATTATTTATTGTTCGGGCGGGGCAGTCTTTAATTATCAGTACACTTATTAGTATAATTGTCGGCTCCATTAAAACGTTTTGATGTAAGTAGTGTCAATGTTTATTCGTGCAGGATCCTCCGCACTGGTTCTTAATTAGCATTAAATTATATTGTGTTATATTGTGCAGCGGGTGTCGTTTCCACTATCAATGTTTTCACAAGAATCAGGTGCGAATGTTTTTCCGTATAGCAGATTGCTTTGGATTTTTTCATTTTCCGGAGAGTGGTTTGTGGGCAGAGTGTTTATCTAATAGGGTTAAGGAAATGTTTAATAATCACACTGAGTGATATGGGTGTCTTGCGGCAAATTAAATAGCTTGCAATCTATACCCTCATAAATTTCCCTGTTAATTCGTCTTATGCATTGTGTTGTATAGTGACAGACTACAAATAATTTCTTTTATGGCTACCTTCTATTTGAGTTTTGGATGTGTAGGCAAATAATAAAAGCGTTCTGATGGCGCTGAAGAGTGAGGGTGAGAAGAATGATTAAACCAATAGGTTCTGACGAGTTACAACCCCGTTTTGTCTACGATGTTGCTGAGCACGACAATCTGAGTAAGGAAGCAGAATCGCTACCTTCTGTGGTCATCAGCTCTCAAGCGGCTGGTAATGCGGTGATGATGGGTGCCGGCTATTTTAATCCTTTAAAAGGATTTATGAGTGTCGCTGATGCCATGGGCGCAGCAGAAAATATGACACTCACGGATGGGTCTTTCTTTCCGGTTCCTGTTTTATGTCTTCTGGAAAACTCCGATGCCATTGGTAGTGCCAAGCGTATTGCCCTGCGTGACCCAAATGTTGACGGTAATCCAGTGTTGGCAGTGATGGATGTCGAGTCCATCGAAGAGGTATCTGCCGAGCAGATGAAGGTCATGACTGACAAGGTTTATCGTACCGATGATGCGGCACATCCCGGTGTTGCGGCCTTTAATAGCCAGGGCCGTATCGCGGTTTCCGGTCCTATCCAGGTGCTAAACTTCAGCTACTTCCTTACCGAGTTCCCCGATACCTTCCGCACTGCAGTGGAGATTCGTAACGAGATATCGGAACACGGCTGGAAAAAGATTGTTGCCTTTCAGACTCGTAATCCCATGCATCTGGCCCACGAAGAGCTGTGTCACATGGCCATGGATCGCCTCGGCTGTGATGGCCTGGTAATACACATGTTACTGGGTAAGCTGAAGGAGGGTGATATCCCTGCGCCGGTGCGTGATGCGGCGATACGTAAGATGGTCGAACTCTACTTCCCACCCAATAGCGCAATGGTTACGGGTTACGGTTTCGATATGCTCTACGCCGGTCCTCGTGAGGCAGTACTGCACGCTTACTTCCGTCAGAACATGGGTGCTACCCACTTCATCATTGGTCGTGACCATGCCGGTGTTGGTGACTACTACGGTGCATTCGATGCACAGACTATCTTCCATGATGAAGTGCCTGCTGGCGCAATGGAGATCGAAATCTTCGAGGCAGACCACACTGCATACTCGAAGAAGCTAGATAAGGTTGTGATGATGCGTGAAGCTCCGGATCATGCCAAAGAGGATTTTGTCCTGCTCTCCGGTACCAAGGTCCGTGAAATGCTGGGCGAAGGTATCGCTCCCCCCAAGGAGTTCTCCCGTCCCGAGGTAGCCCAGATCCTGATTGAGTACTATCAAAGCCTGTAATCAAGCGATTGAAAGTATGTAAATACACAAACCCACCTACAGATTTTGTCGGTGGGTTTTTTCTTATTTACAGAGCAGGAAGGTTGGTCTATTGAATTTTTGTATGTGCAGTTAAAAATATATAATGACGATAGCTAAGTCTATGTTTTTAATTGACTTAGTGGGGTTGGTCGTGGGGTGAAGTACTCAGCATAAAATCCTCTTATGTAGGTCAATGTAATACTAGGGTTTTTAAGGGAAAAAATGACTTTATTCAGAGATGAAAACTCGCTAAGTTAGGCGCGGAAGAAAAAAGTGTATTAGGCAAAAAATAAATAAAGCGCTAATAGTGTGATTTGGGGATGGATACAGGCAGTTTTATACACACCTACCCGACCTATATCTCAAGATTACAAGTCGTTGTTTATTCGCTCGTGAGTAAACGGTGTAAGAAAAGTTTTTATTAACTAAAAAAACCATTTTTAGCATGAAGGATTATTAGTCAGGTTTGTTTATAACAAAAAATCATTGATTAGATGTAGTAAACAGAATGTTTGATAATCGCTAAAAATATAAATACTACCTTAAGGAGGTAAGCTTCATATGATTACCAGCAACCCCTTCGCAGAACTGTCAGCACTAAT
>JAOUJT010000332.1 GCA_029883105.1 Gammaproteobacteria bacterium | reverse complement strand
AATTGAAGCTGGATTGCCTGCCTATGCCGAGTGTGGAGGCCTCATGTATCTGAGCCGCGCTATCGTCTGGCAGGGAAAGCGACATGAGATGGTCGGCTTGATACCCGCCGATGCCGTTATGTATGATCGCCCTCAAGGGCGTGGTTATATTCGCCTCAGTCCCAGTGGGGATTACCCATGGCCTCTGGCTGAGTCCCGCTCCGTTTCTGCGCATGAGTTTCACTACTCACGACTGGAAAATCTGGAGGGTAACTTTACCTATGCCTATAAGGTGGAACGTGGCACCGGCATAGATGGTGAACATGATGGCCTACGTTATAAAAACCTGATGGCCTGTTATGCCCACATGCGCAATACCGAGACCCACACCTGGGCGGTAAATTTTGTAGAATTTGTAAGACACTGTAAGCGGCATGCTTCCACTGCCACTACGATGTAAATATTTAACCCTGGAGAGATTTAATGATTAGCATCACCCCTGAAGCCGCCGAGCAGATTAAAATTTCTGCCGAACAAGGCAATACCGCAAACACACCATTGCGCATCGCCGTTAGCAAAAACGATGATGGCAGTTTTCATTACGGCATGGGCTTTGATGATGAGCTCCGCGAAGACGATCAGAAGAGTCTATCGGAAGGTATAAATATAGTCGTCTCTGCACTGAGCTACGAATTGCTGAAAGGGACTACTCTGGATTTCGTTGAGCTGGAAGACGGTCAATTCAACTTCATCTTTCTAAATCCCAATGATCCCAGTTACACACCTCCCCCATCCCTTACCGGTGGTGAGATCGGCTAAAGGTCCTCAAATGCAATTTGATCTGGTAGTCATAGGAAGTGGACCGGGTGGATACAAAGCAGCCATAGCGGCGGCCCATATGGGTGCCAAGGTCGCCATTATAGAAAAGGGTCTGCATGGTGGTACCTGCCTGAATCAGGGCTGTATCCCGAAAAAGACCCTACTCTATTTGGCATCCCTTATCGAAGATGTTAATGCCCTTAATGGCCATGGACTCATGGGCCAGATCAATGGTGACTTCCCTGCTGCACTAAAACATAAGGATGAGGTGGTCAGCAGCATACGCAATAATTTTCCCTTCTGGCTGCGAAGGCTGGGAATAAGATTGCTGGTAGGCCATGCCAGCTTTGTCTCTAACAAAGCCATAGAGGTGAGCGAAGAAGATGGTAATGTTCAGCAGATCACTGCCGACAAGATCATCATTGCCACTGGCTCCACTCCCAAACAGCATCCCGCCTGCAACACTAACGGCAAAAATATTCTCCACTCCAGACATTTTATGACTAGCGCGGTTGCCTTACCCGAATCGATACTCTGTCTGGGTGGTGGCGCTATCGGAGTAGAATTTGCCTATCTGTTACACCAGTTCGGCAGTCGTGTCAGCATCGCCGAGCAAAGCCAACGCTTGCTTGCAAAGGCCAATATACCCGAGCGTGCCAGTTCTTTGCTGGAAAGAAAATTTGATCGCTTGGGGGTAAATGTCCTCAAAGGGATCGGCGTGACAGAGACACAACAAACTGCACAGGGAATACAGGTCACCTATTCTGACGGTACCCAGGGAAAATTTGACATGATCCTGGTGGCCATTGGCCGGCAACCAAATACCTCTGGGCTGGGACTTGAACACACCGACATCCAGCTTAGTAATGAGGGATTTGTTAGCTGCAACGATCATCTGGAGACCACGGTCAGTGGTGTGTACGCCATAGGCGATGTCAGCGATGGTCCCATGACTGCCAATTCCGCTCTGCACGATGCCAAGATCGCCGCCAGCAATGCCATTCAGGGCAACCATCTAAGCCGCAACTATCACACCGTCCCAATAGTCATTGACAGTGCCATCGAGATCGCTGCGGTAGGCCTCACCGAGGATCAGGCCGAGGATGCTGGCTTTGAGGCCGATGCCGCCCGTTCCAGCTTTGGTGCCTCACCCAAGGCCCGCGGACGTAATGATGTGGAGGGTTTCATTGAGGTGGTACATGACGAGGAGACCGGACAGATGCTCGGCGGTTGTATCGCTGGCACCGAGGCCGGAGAGCAGATCCAGATGATCACTGCGGCCTGCCAGTCGCCAAAGGGGCTGTGGTTCCTCAAGGACATCAGCTACAGCCATCCCTCCTGGTGCGAGGAACTGGAAAATACCATCGACCCCTACACAGCAGAGCTAATCCAGTCTGGGCGAGAGGTGTTTCAAGCCGGTATCTACTACGAGCGCAACAAGTAAACACCTTACTATCCATAATGTAATGCTTTGAAAATGTGGATGTTTTTCTGTAAACTTGCGCTTCGCAGATGTAGTTTCCCTATCTGCGTGCACACGCGGTAAAATGAACCACGAATATCTTCAAATCCTTCATCCTGAGTAGTTCTGTTTACGGGCAGTGATAACGTGGAAACCTCTCTAAAAGGCATCATCAGCCGCACACTTCGAGGCAAGGAGCTAGCCGCATGGCTGATCCCGCCTGCAAGTGGCTGGCAGCGCAAATTTGGTCGTGGCTCATGGGGGCGACTATATATCCCCTTATTGGTCATGGGACTGCTACTGCTCGCCTTTAGCCTTACCTCTCTACTGATGTTCATTCAGGATCCTGCCGAACCACTGGCGCAACTGCTGCTCTTGAGTTCTGCCGCGGCCCTTGTCTTGCTGCTAGGTACCTCGGTACTAATACGTAAGGAGTTACTGGAGCCACTGGCACACGTTCGCAACTGGGCCATCCGTATGAAGGGTGGCAATCTGAGAGCCCGTATCCCGGTGTCAAATTCAGGCGAATATCTGGAGCTGGCCAGCGACATAAACTCTCTCAGTAAGTCTCTACAGGCGTTGTCAGAAGACATGCAGAACGAGGTACGCAAACAGACCGAACGTATCGAACAAAAGAATAGCACACTAAAGATACTCTATGACGTTGCCGCCAGTCTTAACGTCTCCCACGGACTGGATGACCTTCTATCGCGCTTTCTGCATATCCTTATCGACATT
>JAOUJT010000331.1 GCA_029883105.1 Gammaproteobacteria bacterium | reverse complement strand
TTTGAAGTTTTATCGTTATGCATACCAACCGTGATTCCGTTAGGTATATTCTGCGTCCCTACGTCACCAATAATAGGTGCTCCCCCATTAACAGATATAGCACTATCTATTGAGTTAAACGTTGATCGTAATAATATGGTATTAGATGTTGGATGAGGTACACCAGAATATAGAATAACACCTGCATACATATACAAATCTCCCGATACACCACTACCAGTTATTACATGCCTATTAATCCCATCAGTACCATCTATAATAATGTCGGTTGCTGTAGCATCATCCGTATCAAACACCACAAAATAGGTACACGGCTGGGTAAGCGATAATGTCAATGACTGCATGAAATCATCAATGCCATCGAAATATACCCCCGGTCTCCCATTCTTCACGTTAGTTTTAAATAACGGCTGACTGGCGGGTGTCGCCTGTAGCAGGTTATGGCCATGCCCTGAGATATCCGGCCACTCACCAACCGGATTGTCATGCACCACATTAGGTATGTCTGCGGCTCGATACCATGCCGCCAAGCCGGGCACCAGGCGCGGTATACCCATGCCTGTAATATTGGTGTCGTTAATGCCCAGCATCAGTACAGCCCGATCATGTCCGTTGCTGCGGTGCCAGTGGCATAGACTTTCCTTACCCGCACCGGCAGACAAGAACCGGATATCACATTCTTAAACGTGAGTGTTGTACCCCGCAGCGTATCCACCTTGATATCCCCACCAACACCAACATAAACAGAGCGAGGTACCTTTGCCAGATCAGCACCATCGTTCGGGACAATATCAAACCCTTCTGTAGCTGGGTCTCTTAATGTGCCGGGTGTATTTTCATAAGGCTCTATTGCCATAGCAAATTCCTCATTCTGTTCAAACTGGATTACACGGCAGGGATAACAAAATACTCGTGTAGCGTCGTCCGAAATGCTTCACTGTTTTTTTTCACACAACACCCAACACAGATCCATATCCTCATCCGTGATCAACTCCACCAGCCCCTTATTATCCAGCGCCTCCATGATGCGGCGTGGGGTGGTACCCAAAGTATCGTCATACACCGCACCGAACCGCTCAATGCGGTGCAGCATTTCACGCTGGGGCGGTGGCAGTGTCACGCCGCATCCTCCAGCTCGGGGATCACTGTACAGCGGCAGAACGGATGGCTGTCGGTCACCGGTACCGGACCCTCGCCCACCGTGTACGGCCCATTCTGCTCCAGCCCGATACAGATGGGGCAGGCACCACCGGCACGCTTGATGTGGTACCGGCTGATCTCCTGATCCGCGTACTCGTCCAGCTTGCCCTGGCTGTTGGCCTTGGCGATCTCCGACTGCGCCAGGCGCTCCCAGTCGTAGTCGTGGGCATCGAATCGCTTACGCAGGGCGCGGGCCACGTCGGTGGGGTTCATGCCGTCGTAGGCCCCATCGGCCAACGCCTGCACAATGTCATCGGCATACGCCCGCACGGTGGTGTCCGTCACCTGTGCCAGGCCGTTCTTCACCATCGCTGTGCGTATCGCCTCGCGGGCCTCCGCCTCGATGGCCTCCAGCCCCAGCGCCTCGGCCTCCAGTGTCATACCCCGTTCCCAGGCATCGTACACGCTGGTAGCCAGCGCCCCGTTACGCCCCCCGGCGGTGGCAATAAAATCCTCCCGCAGCGAGACCAACAACGCGGCCATGTCGTCAGCAAACGTCCAGATCGGATCCAGGGCCTTGGCCGACTTGGGCTTATCCAGCCCCAACGCCTTCAGGGTCGCGTCATACAGATCCTGCCACTGCCCCAGCAGACCACGCAGCGCCCGACCCTCCAGACGCATCAGGTGATCAGCGTCTTCCACATAGGCCTCGCCTTTCATCCCCTGTAGTGACTTGTGTTCATCGCTGCAGTCACAGGCCGACTTCAACGTGTCCAGCACAGAGGCGAACGGATCTGCATTCGAATCATAATCCGAGTCAGTCGGCAGTAGGATATTGCCTCCCAGACTAACCCTTGCGAACTTTGGGGAGCTGCCGCCCTCCTCGGTGGCGACCTGCCCCGGCACACCGGCACCGGTCAGCATCAGCTGTGTCTGCGCGTTCAGGAACCCAGCCTGTGCCTGCGCCATCTCATCCTTCAAGTTCGGAGTCTCCTGTATCAGCTGCCAGTCTCCGGGCTTCCACTGCAAGCCACGGGCACGCATGGCCAGCGCGATAATGCGGGTCAGGCCCATGCGTCGATCTTCAAAGCGGGTCTTGGAGTCCTGCAGAATCATATCGATCTGCCGATCCGCCAATCGCTCACTGGTGCCCCATACCGGCCCCAGCATCCAGGAGGGAATGCCGAACTTGCTCACCACCTGCTCCAGTACAAACTTCGCCGGTGTCTCGATCTCCAACACCTCACCACCGGCACCAATCACCTCCAGCACCAGATCGTCATTGGCGTTAATGGCGTTCACAAAGTCCATCGACTTGCCTTCGCTCTTTCCCTTCAGCACATTCGCAAGATTGGTCGCCAGCTCTTTCTGGTACTTGCTACCAGTCGGATCGTCCGTAGTGAAGTTCTTCTTGCGTTTGTAGGTCAGCGAGAAGGAGGGATCACCAAAGCGGGTCCAGATCTGTTTCTGTGCGTTGAACATCGTCGCCAGCGTCTGCGAGACAAACTCCAGCGATCGGATCTTACTCACCCCATAGGGATTGTCCGCCTCGTTATCGATCGCTACATAATCCAGAGTCTCGCGCTTGATCAGCTTATAGCCATTATCCCGCAACAGGCTCGGAGTGACCGCCGTCCAGTTATTGCGCAGCAGCCGCTCGATCTGTTCAGTGCCATCCTTTCGGGTATTACGACTGGCAGCAGGCGCGCGGTACCAGGTCTCCAGCACCTTGCCTTTGCGGCGGAAGTAGATCCCCTTCGAGTCCGCCACCCATAGCCGCTCAAGATCCTTCGCCCCTTCGGCCAGCACCGGCTCACCAATACAGTAGCCCTGCTCATACAGCTCATTGCCCTGTATCTG
>JAOUJT010000330.1 GCA_029883105.1 Gammaproteobacteria bacterium | reverse complement strand
CGTCTATCAGCGTTATCTATGCGCTAGTGTTTTATTTCGCCACTGCGGTGATAGTTGCAGGCGTGGTACGTAAGATCGTTCAATATTCTCGTACTCCTGCTCCACTCAAGATTCCTACAACACCGGCACCGACAACGAAAGGTGGTGTTGTTGTACGTATGGCGAAGGAAGTTGTGCTATTTGCCAGCCTGTTCAAATCCAGTAAGTGGACTTGGATGTTCGGTTGGATGTTCCACTTCGCCCTATTGTTAGTTTTACTGCGTCACTTACGCTACTTTACAGACCCTGTTTGGGTTTGGGTTGGTATGCTGCAGCCCTTCGGCAAATATGCCGCCTTTGCCATGCTTGCTGGTCTAGCTGGTCTTTGGGCACGTCGTATTCTTGTCGACCGTGTGCGCTACATATCCAATCCATCTGATCATCTGATGCTAGCACTACTGCTGGGTATTGGAATCAGCGGTAGCATGATGACCTTCGTTTCACACACCGACATTGTCGCTGTGAAGGCATTTTTCATTGGGCTGATGGTGTTTGACTTCCGGTCTCTGCCTAGCGACGTTGTATTACTGATACATCTGGCTTTGGTTGCGGCGCTGATGTTGGTCTTCCCCTTCAGTAAGTTGCTGCATGCACCTGGATTATTCTTTAGTCCGACCCGTAATCAGGTCGATAATCCACGAGAAAAACGTCATGTGGCGCCCTGGGCAGCTGAACTGGATGCCCGTGAGGATTAGAACAAGAATTTAGTTCCGAGGACTGAAAAAGTGGCTGATTTCGAGACCCCTGTAATGCAAGAAGTGTCCGTAGTTCCCAAGATTCAACCTGGGTCTATGGCACATAGTTCTCCTTACGTCGCCAAGGATGTACTCATGGAGCCTTTGGGCTTCCCGGGTGAACTGGTAGAGAACTTTGAAGAGAAAGTCGTCGAAAAGATGGGCGACCTGCTGGGTAAATACCGCGGTTTCCGCGTATTCCTGGATTCCTGTGTGAAGTGTGGTGCCTGTACTGACAAATGTCATTACTACCTGGGTACCAGCGATCCGAAAAACATGCCGGTGGCTCGTCAAGACCTGTTGCGCAGTGTTTATCGCCGCTACTTTACCTTTGCTGGTAAGTATTTCCCCAAGTTGGTTGGCGCACGCGATGTCAGCAAGGAAGTTCTGGATGAGTGGCACAGCTATTTTCACCAGTGTTCACAGTGCCGTCGTTGTTCTGTGTTCTGCCCATACGGTATCGATACCGCTGAGATCTCCATGGCTGCTCGTGAAATCCTCGACTCTGTAGGATATGGCCAAAAGTACTGTAACGAGATCATCGGTAAGGTCTACAAAATCGGTAATAATCTGGGTCTGCCCGAGCGTGCTCTTGTCGATACCCTGGAAGGCCTGGAAGAAGAAGTATTTGATGATACAGGTGTGGCGGTAAAATTCCCTGTCGATAAGAAAGGTGCTGATGTTTTATTGATCACCCCTTCTGCCGATTTCTTCGCCGAACCACATATTGATGGCCTTATTGGTTACGGTAAGGTGTTACATGCCGCCGGTATCAACTGGACCCTCAGCTCCTATGCATCGGAAGCGGCCAACTTTGGTATGTTCATCGGTTCCTACGAGAATATGCGCAAGATTTCACGCCGTATCCGTAAGGCTGCTCTGGAACTGGGTGTAAAACGCATCGTATTCGGCGAGTGTGGTCATGCCTGGCGTGTAGCATACAGCTTCCTTAATACCCTGGCTGGCCCATGGGACTTTCTGGATCCCAAATATCCGGTACCTCAGCACATGCTGGAGGTTACCTGGGGTCTGATTCAGGATGGTAAGTTGAATCTGGACAAGTCTCTCAACGATCACATAACACCGACGTTCCATGATTCCTGTAACGTGGCTCGCGCTTCACGCATGGGTGACAAGCCCGGTGGTCAGTTCGAGATCCCTCGCGCAGTACTTAAGGCCGTTTGTAACAATTATGTCGACATGGCACCCGGCACCACCCATGAAGCGACCTTCTGTTGTGGTGGCGGTGGTGGTCTGTTGACTGATGACCTGATGGAAATCCGTGTTAAGGGTGCTTTGCCCCGCATGGAAGCCTATAAACAGGTTGTCGAAAATAATGGTGTGACAAATCTTGTCGCCATATGTGCCATATGTAAGGCGCAGTTCACTAAGATGCTGCCCTATTATGGCTACCAGATGGACGCAATCATGAGTGCACACCAGCTGGTCAGTAACGCCATCGTCCTTGAAGGACAAGGTGAGGAAAGCACTGACGGCAGCGAAGCCACAGAGGCTTAAAATTTTATTAATTCGGTTTAACTAATTTTCGGTTCATATTGGATCGAACAGATAGGAGTAGCAGGCATGGCAACATCCCGCGACGATATGCAAGATAAGAAGTTGACTTTCCGTCGCTTCAACGACGGTGATCAAAACTGGGGTTCCTGGACTAGTAAGATCTTCAAAGAAGACACCTCACACAAGTGTCCAACTTATATACACCGTACGCCTCCCTGTCAGGGCAGCTGTCCTTCCGGTGAAGATATCCGTGGCTGGCTCGATATTGTACGTGGTATCGAAAAACCTACAGAAGAAGGTATGGACTGGCAGGAATATGCTTTCCGTCGCTCCACTGCAGCAAACCCCTTCCCATCAGTTATGGGTCGCGTTTGTCCGGCTCCTTGCGAAGACGGTTGTAACCGTAATGAAGTGGAAGACCGCGTTGGTATCAACGCTGTCGAGCAGTTCATTGGTGATTACGCACTGAATAACAAATTCACCTTTAAGGCTGCTGAAAAGAACACGGGCAAGAACATCGCCATCGTTGGTGGTGGTCCTGCTGGTATGGCTGCGGCCTATCAGCTGCGCCTGAAGGGTCATGCCTGTACCATCTTTGACGAGCGCAAAGAACTGGGCGGTATGATGATGTACGGTATCCCCGGCTATCGTACCCCTCGTGATGTACTGCACGGCGAGATGAACCGTATCATTGATATGGGCGTAGAGGT
>JAOUJT010000329.1 GCA_029883105.1 Gammaproteobacteria bacterium | reverse complement strand
GAAAGAATTGTCCATCGGCGAACATCCGTGCCCTGCCCTCCGTTGCCTGTTTCGTTACCGGCCACTGGATTGGTTGCAGCTCATCAAACTCTCGGTAATTCAGCTGACCCAAGCCAGAGATATCAAAGTCACGCTCACCCGTGTTTTCATAGCCACTGAGCTGTGCGTGTTCCTTAAAAATCTCCGACGATTCGGTATAGGCAAACTGCTCTGTGTAGCCCATACGTTTGGCCACTTCAGAGATGATCCACCAATCGGGTCGTGCATCACCTGGCGATGGCAGAAAGGCACGTTGACGGGAGATGCGGCGTTCACTATTGGTTACCGTGCCATCGCGCTCACCCCAGGTCTGTGCCGGGAATTTCACATGGGCATAACGCGTGGTATCCGTATCACGGACACAGTCGGACACCACGACCAGCTCACACTTGCCCAGTGCACGTCTTACCATGGCACTGTCCGGCAGTGAGACCGCAGGATTGGTGGCCATGATCCAGACCGCCTTGATACGACCCTCATCGATGGCCCGAAACATGTCGATGGCCTTCAGTCCCTCCTCATCGGCGATCAGCGGTGACTGCCAGAATCGCTGTAGCAGATCCCTGTGTTGCGGATTGTCCAAGGACATATGCGCCGCCAGTTGGTTGGCCAGTCCACCTACTTCACGACCACCCATGGCATTGGGTTGACCGGTAATCGACAGAGGTCCCATGCCGGGTCGACCGATGCGTCCTGTGAGCAGATGACAATTGATAATGCTATTGACCCGATCGGTACCGTAGGACCATTGATTGATGCCCTGGGAAAAAGCGCTAACCACACGATCGGTTCTGGCATAGAGTCGATAGAACGACTCCACCTGCGCCTTATCCAGCCCACACTGATCTGCGACGCTCTGACTACTGCCCGCATAACTTCGTGCCATGGCAAGCGTTTCATCCAGGCCACGGGTATGTTGCTGCACAAACTCGCTGTCCACTTCACCCTTATCATGCAGATACACCAACAGACCAGAGAAGAGGATGTGATCACTACCCGGAGTAAGAGCAAGATGAATGTCGGCGATATCGGTAGTGGCGGTAGTACGTGGATCGATCACCACCACCATCAGATCGGGATTGTCCTGCCTGGCCTGTTTGATGCGCTGAAACAAAACAGGATGACACCACGCGGTGTTAGAGCCGGTCAAGACGATCAACTTGGCCCGTTCCAGATCCTCATAACAGCCTGGCACCGTATCGCTGCCAAAGGCGCGTTTGTGACCGGCTACCGCCGAGGACATACAGAGACGGGAATTGGTATCGATATTGGCCGTACCGATAAAACCTTTCATCAACTTATTTGCAACATAATAGTCTTCGGTCAATAACTGACCGGAGACATAAAAGGCCACCGCATCACGGCCATGCTCTGCAATGATATCCTGAAACTGATTGGCCACCAGATCCAGCGCCATATCCCAGCTTTGGGTAATACCATTCACCTCAGGATAGAGCAGTCGTCCCTCGGAAGTGAGGGTATCCGCCAGCGCCGCCCCTTTGGAACAAAGACGGCCGAAATTAGAGGGGTGATCCAAATCACCAGAGATCTGTATCAGACCTTCTTGATCCATCTCGGCGATCACGCCGCAGCCCACGCCGCAATAGGGACAGGTGGTGTTAATCTTGCTCGACATCCAATACATCCTGCCTGGTTTTAATATAAGAGCCTACAGATCCAGTAACAATTTTTTCCATACACGCATAGTACTATTTGTTCGGGCAAGCTTCATTAGGTGTAAGCGAGAGGAAGATCTTGTCTCCTTTCAGTTTTACCGGATAAGACGCGGCACAGCCTTCATCCGGTGCCACCGCCTCACCGGAGTCCAGATTGATCTTCCAGTCATGCAACGGACAGGCGACCTTCTTACCATGTACAATTCCCTGCGACAAAGGACCACCCTTATGCGGACACTTGTCTCTAAGGGCGAATATCTCATCCTCGGCATTACGGAACACCGCAATATTACCCTTGGCCGTTTCGACTACTCGGGCACCCAGCTTGGGGATGTCGTTCACGTTACCTACTTCTACCCATAATTTTTCTGACATGTTCATTACCTATAAAATCTTTTAAGGTTTTTTAAATCATTCGATCAAGAGGAAGATGGCAAGGCAGAAAAGAACGAAAAAGCGCAGTTTACAAATAGTAAATGAGTACCCAGAGGGCATGCACATGTTGAGTTCTTTTCTAACGCCGCCAGCTCCTCTTCAGCGGATGATTACTCCGCGATGCGTTTCATGGGCACAAACTCATGTGCCTCGGCACCCTTAACCCGTGCTTTCCATGGATCATCCTGGGCATACTTTTGCGACTCATGGAAACGGGCCGCAAAGGCCTTGCGCCTGGCCTCATCATCGACGATCTGCTCCTTCACATAGCTAAGCCCCACACGTTCGATCCACGGTGCTGTACGTTCCAGGTAGTGGGCCTGTTCACGATAGATCTGCATAAAGGCGGCGGCGTATTCCAGCACCTCCTCATCGCTCTTCACCGCACAGAGGAAATCGGTAGCGCGCACCTTGATGCCACCATTACCACCCACATGCAGTTCATAACCGGAATCTACACAGACTACACCAAAGTCTTTGATGGTGGCCTCGGCACAGTTACGCGGACAACCGGAGGCGGCCATCTTGTATTTGTGCGGGGTCCAGGAACCCCAGGTCATCTGCTCCAGTTTGATGCCCAGCTCCGTAGAGTCCTGGGTACCGAAACGGCACCACTCCTTACCCACACAGGTCTTCACCGTACGTAGCGCCTTACCATAGGCATGACCAGAGACCAGTCCCGCCTCGTTAAGATCCTTCCAGATCTCCGGCAGCTCCTCCTTCTTCAGGCCATACAGCCCGATACGCTGACCACCGGTAACGTGTACGGTCTTGATGTTGTACTTATCCGCCGCATCGGCGATGGCGCGCAATTCTTGTGGTGTGGTACCACCGCCCCACATACGCGGGATC
>JAOUJT010000061.1 GCA_029883105.1 Gammaproteobacteria bacterium | reverse complement strand
ATTGAGGATCGCCTAAAGATGCCTGATATGCATACTTGGCAATATGCAACGAGTTTATTCTGCTTTTTCCTAACAGGTCGGTGTATTGCTTACCATGCAGGCTCTTTACCGCAACATATCCATACAGACCAGCCAATGCAATAATGGATATCAATAGGGCGAAGACATACAATTTTAGCAGCTTACTACTGCCTTGATTCAGGCCTTTGCCACGGATGCTTTTAGCCATTATTTACTCCTGAAACACCTTAATAGTTATGTTTGTTTAAACAGCTGCTTTCATAAAACCAGGCTCTGCTAACAGAGTTTTGCTATCCATGACACTATAAGTATGCTCGTCTCGAGTAACTGTTCCGATAATGTATGGTTTAATTTGTTCTTCGACACTAGAGGTATCGGTACTAATATCGTCTTCTACCACATCCGACATACCCAATACCTCATCAACCAATATGGCGGTACTAAAGCCAGCGCCTTTAAGAATAATCAGTTTGTTCTTTTTGTTTTTATTGATACCACGCTCAAACAGGAAATGTGAGAAATCGGATATCGGAATCACTTCGCCACGGATATTACTAACACCAACTACCCATGGTTTGGTAAACGGGACTTGAGTAACGGCAGGTAGCGGCAAGATTTCGGATATGGAGATCACCTTGACCATCAGAAAGCATTCAGAGACCCGAAACCGGACATATTGAAAATGTCCGGCGCTAAGCAGCTGCTGTTCTGCTATCTCACGACTTTGATTGCTACTCTGTTCCAGCTCCAGAAGCAGCTCAAATGCGCCTTTTCCGCTAGGCATCCCCTACTCTCCCGTTAACCCAAGATCGATTTTACCTTGGCTATCAGTTCGGTTTCATCCACAGGCTTGGTGACATATTCTTTTGCCCCCTGACGCAATCCCCAGACCCGATCACTCTCCTGATCCTTGGTGGTAACAATTATCACAGGAATGCCGGCCGTATCCGGATTTTTACTCAACTCACGCGTGGCCTGAAAACCGTTTAAGCCGGGCATCACCACATCCATTAATACCAGATCAGGCATTATTTCCTTGGTCTTTTCCACACCCTCTTCACCATTGGTGGCAAAGCTGGCCTCATAGCCATTCTTTTCCAGAATGTTCTTCATTACATGAATTTCTGTCGGCGAGTCATCGACTATCAATATGTGCGCCATTGTGGACCCCTGGTTAGGTATTATTAAGCAGACACCTGCCCAATGGCATTGAGCAGATCATCCTTGGTAAACGGTTTAGTAACATAACTCTGTGCCCCGGCAACCTTGCCGCGTGCGCGGTCAAACAGGCCATCTTTGCTGGTAAGCATAATAATAGGTATGTCTTTGTATTTATCGTTGTGTTTGATCAAGGCGCAAGTCTGATAACCATCCAGCCTGGGCATCATGATATCGATAAAGATAATGTCTGGATTGTGTTCGACGATCTTGGACAGGGATTCAAAGCCATCCGAAGCGGTAATAACCTCGTAGCCCTCTTTTTGCAGTAGTGTCTCGGCGCTGCGACGTATAGTTTTACTGTCGTCGATCACCATCACCTTGTTGCTCATGAACCATCCCCATTTCTTAGTATTGATCCGACTCCCTACAGGATCGGTGTCATTATGCCATATAATCATACTCTAAGGTAGGCATACACTTTATAACAAAATACATTAAAAATAACAGCTTATATGCTATATTAAATTCAGTTTCTAGAATATATAACGTGCATTTAGTTGAATCTACCAGCCCTCAGCTATGTAATGGAAGCCCTTATGTCGTCCACAGCAATACGAAAAATCGCCGTCCTCATGGACCCTATCTCTACCATTAAGCCTGCCAAGGATACCACTTTGGCGATGATGTTGGCGGCCCAGTCGCGAGGTTGGAAACTCTATTACCTGCAACAATCCGATCTGAGTCTGTATGCGGGCAAGGTCATGGCACTGCTGACCGAAATCCGGGTGATGGATGACGAATCTCACTGGTATGAGTTCGGCGATAGCCAGCATCTGCCCCTGGCAGATATGGACGTCTTACTGATGCGAAAGGATCCACCCTTCGACATGGAGTATATCTACTCTACCTATCTGCTGGAACAGGCCGAAACGGAAGGGCTACTGGTGGTCAACAAGCCACAAAGCCTACGAGATGCCAACGAAAAACTTTACACTGCATGGTTTCCCCATTGCACCCCGCCGACCCTGGTCTCTCGCCGTGCAGAACAGTTTCGTGAATTTCTCGCCCAACATAAAGACGTCATTCTCAAACCCCTGGAAGGCATGGGCGGTACTTCGATCTTCCGCCTTACACAGAGTGATCCCAACATCAGCGTTGTGATCGAAACCTTGACTGAATATGGCAATAGATACGCCATGGCACAGGCCTTTATCCCTGAGATCAGTAACGGCGATAAACGCATTATCCTGATTGATGGCGAACCCATCCCCTATGCTTTAGCCCGTATCCCCGCCAAAGGTGAGACCAGAGGCAACCTGGCCGCTGGTGGTACCGGGGTAGGTCAGGAGTTATCAGAACGAGATTATTGGTTGTGTGAACAGGTAGCGCCAACCCTGAGAGAGAAGGGGCTTATCTTTGTCGGTCTGGATGTGATCGGTGATTATCTCACCGAGATCAACGTTACCAGCCCCACAGGCGTACGCGAACTGGACCGCACATTTGGCCTGACTATCTGTGACAAGCTCATGGATGCGATAGAAAAAAGGCTGAGCGATGAGAAGTAAATCCCTCTTTACCCTGCTCCTGATTCTACTCTTTGGTGGCTGCAATAAAGAGGCCCCGCTATACCAGGATCAGTTCATTGCCATGGGTACGGTCTATGAGCTCAGCGTATATGACATCGGGCAACAACAGGGTCAGGAGATCAGTCGTCTGGTACAGGACGACCTCAAATTCATGGAGTTTGCCTGGCATGCCTGGAAACCGGGCCCACTGGGCCGCATCAACCAATTACTGGCCAGCGGGGCAGAGTTTTCCATCAACCCATCGGTCATGCCGCTGGTGATCCAATCCAAACAGCTATACACATCCAGCCAGGGTCTATTCAATCCCGCTATCGGTGAACTGGTACAGATATGGGGCTTTCATACTGACGACCCCAGCAATACCAGCCCACCAGATAAACACCAGGTGCAGAAATACATGCGCGATCTACCAACCATGGATGATATCGAGATCAACGGTATCCGCGCCCAGGGACACAACCCGCACATCAAACTGGACTTTGGTGGTTTTGCCAAGGGGTATGCCATCGAACAGATCCTCAAACACCTGCAACAACAAGGCATCGAAAATGCCAGCCTTTATGCGGAGGGCGATCTAAAGGCCATCGGTCGTCATGGTTCCCGCCCCTGGCGCGCCGCCATACGCAATCCTCGTCATCTCGGCATCATCGGCACTATTGACGTGAAGGATGGTGAGAGCCTGTTTACCTCCGGCAATTACCAGGACGGGGAAAAGCGTATCCATCACATTCTGGATCCTCGCACCGGCCATCCCGTCCCAGCCATCGCCTCGGCGACCGTAATCCATGATGATGCTGCGGTAGCAGATGCGGCCGCCATGGCCCTGTTTGTGGCTGGGCCGGGACGCTGGTGGGAGATCGCGCGCTCCATGGGCATACGTTACGTACTATTGGTAGATGAAGACGGATTGATTCATATGAACCCTGGGATGGCAGAGCGGGTCGAATTTGAATTACCATTGCTCATGAAACCCAAAATAAGTTCTGCACTAAAGCATTAAGCAAAGATAATGACCACTAGCATACAGCAGCCCATTACCGCCAACGACCGTCTGGGCATGACCCTGTTTCTGGCTGTAAGTTTTCACGCCCTACTGATCCTTGGCCTGAGTTTTAACATACAAGATGAACTCAACAAAGAGCCTCCCCCCCTACCCACCATGGAAATTATTCTGGTCCACAGTCAGGATCAGGATGCCGCCGATGATGCAAAATATCTGGCCCAGGCCAACCAAAAAGGCGGTGGTGAGGCCAGCGATCCGGTACGTCCTGGCAGTCCCCTGAACAACCCCCTGCCCATCCCGCAGCAAGGCCAAAATCTGCAGAGCCAGATGGAGACAGCACCGCGTAGTGAATCGCGCCCTAATAAACAGCCGCTCATGAGCGTTGAAGAACGCAGCAGCTGGCAGGTGGAACAACCGCATAAACTGCAATCACCGCTGCAACGTAAACGGGAAGAAGATATCCTGCGTGAACGGCAACTGGAGCTGGCCAGTATCAGTGCCGAGATCCGTCAAATACAACAGACCTACGCCCAAACCTCGCGAGAGAAATACATCTCTGCCAATACCCGCGAGTACAAATATGCCAGCTACTACGATGCCTGGCGTTCAAAGGTTGAGCGTATTGGCAACCTGAATTACCCCGACGCAGCCAAGCAGGGACGTGTTTCAGGCACCTTATTGCTGGATGTTACGGTACACCCTGATGGACACGTGGGCACCATTACCATATTGAGGTCTTCCGGCCACACCATTCTCGATGATGCCGCCAAACGCATCGTACAAATGGCCACCCCTTTTGCACCCTTTTCGGCAGAGCTGCGCAAGGACTTTGATCTGCTGCATATTACCTATACCTGGCGCTTCGATTCCAAAACAGGGATACAAACCGGCCTTTGATCTTGCCAGCAGCACGCCAGATGGCTGATACTATAGCCATGGATTCAGACGCTAGCCTGAGCAATCACTTTCTAATCGCCATGCCCAAGCTGGCGGATCCCTATTTTTTTCATACCGTCACCTATCTCGCCACCCACGACGATAGTGGTGCCCGCGGTTTGGTGATCAATCGCCCCTCAGAGATGACCCTGGCCGACCTGTTTAAGCATCTTGATATCACTTCCACGCGCCAGGACATACTCGAACAGCCCGTGTACACCGGTGGTCCCGTACAAGTTGAGCAGGGTTTCATCCTCCACAACCCGGATAAAGACTGGCAGGGTACCCTCAGCACGCAGTGCTCTCTATCCCTGACCGCTTCAAAAGATATCCTCGAGGCAATTGCCATCGGTGAAGGCCCAAAAGAGTTTCTCGTTGCCCTGGGTTATGCCGGTTGGGGGGCGGGGCAACTGGAACAGGAGATGCTGGAAAACAGTTGGCTCACCGGCCCCGCAGACGATAACATCATCTTTCACACCCCCATCGATGAACGCTGGAATCGTGCTGCCCAATTGGTCGGCATCGACCTGTCTCTGTTAAGTACCGATATGGGTCATGCATGAGCACGCTTAGTGGCACGGTCATCGGTATGGACTTTGGCACCAGCAAGATCGGTATCGCCGTGGGACAAACCATTACCCAAACCTCACGCCCACTACTAACCATTAAATCCAAAAAGGGTAAACCCAACTGGGCCGAGCTGGATCAGATTATCAAAGAATGGCAACCTGTGGCGCTGGTGGTGGGCCGTCCTGTACACATGGATGGCACGGAACAAGAGATGACAGAAAAGGCCGACAAATTTGCCCGTCAACTGGAACAGCATTATCGGCTACCATTGTTCCAGATCGACGAACGTCTGAGTTCTCATGAGGCAGAATCCCTGCTTGATGAGGCATACGGAAAACAACACTATGCCCGCGAAGAGGTTGATAAGCTGGCTGCCAGCCTTATCCTTCAGACCTGGTTACAACAACAGTAGACGGTAGATGAACCACATAGAGACAGAACAGTGTTTAGCGCAGATGGCGAGCGAACTAAAGGCGCTCATCCAGCAACGAGGTATGCAATCTCCACTGATGATCGGTATCCATACCGGTGGCGTGTGGGTGGCAGAAAAACTCTATGAAAAACTGCAATTGAGCGACCCACTGGGAAGCCTGGACATCTCCTTTTACCGAGATGACTTTACCCGTATCGGCCTGCATCCCGAGGTAAAACCCTCCAATCTCCCCATTACCGTCGAAGACCGCCACATCATCCTCGTCGATGATGTATTACACACAGGCCGCACCATACGCGCTGCGCTGAATGAGATCTTTGACTATGGGCGGCCCGCCAGCATCAGCCTCGCCGTGCTGGTGGAAAGGGACGGCCGTGAGCTCCCCATCGAGGCCAACGTCGTCGGTCAACATGTAGAACTGAGCGCAAACCAACACATCAAACTGGAAGGCCCTGAGCGTCTGCAACTGGTAGTACAGGAAGACGAATGAAACGACATAACATCCAACTCAATGAGGCCGGTGAATTACACCACTTCCTCGACGTCGAAGGGCTGAAACGCGAGCTGCTGGTGAATATTCTCGACGCGGCGGAATCCTTCACCTCGGTGAAGGCGCAACAGGTTAAGAAGGTGCCACTGCTGCGCGGCAAGGCTATCGTCAATCTGTTCTTTGAACCCAGTACCCGTACCCGAAACACCTTCGAACTGGCGGCCAAGCGTCTGTCGGCCGACACCCTCAACGTCAACATCAGCACCTCGGCCACCTCCAAGGGTGAGACCCTGCTGGATATGTTGAACAACCTGGAAGCGATGCACTGCGACATGTTTGTGGTCCGTCATGCGCAAAGTGGTGCCGCCCACTTTATCGCCCAGCATGTGGCCCCGCACATCAGTGTCATCAATGCCGGTGACGGCAGCCATGCCCACCCCACCCAGGCGATGCTGGATATGTTTACCATTCGCCGCCACAAGGGCGCATTTGCTGATCTCAAGGTGGCTATCGTCGGTGACATTCTCCACTCCCGGGTAGCACGCTCACAGATCCATGCCCTCACCACCCTTGGCGTCACCGAGGTACGGGTCATTGGCCCCAAAACCCTGATCCCCGACGATACAGCCAGCCTGGGGGTACATATCTATCACGATATCTGGGAAGGACTGCGTGATGTGGATGTGGTCATCATGCTGCGCCTGCAAAAGGAGCGCATGAGCGGTGCCCTGCTGCCCAGTGAACACGAATATTTCAAGCTCTATGGTCTGAGTCCGGAAAAACTGGCTATCGCCAAACCCGATGCCATCGTCATGCACCCTGGCCCTATTAACCGCGGGGTAGAGATCAGCTCTGAGGTGGCCGATGGCCCCCAATCGGTCATTCTTGAGCAGGTCAGTAACGGCATTGCCGTGCGCATGGCGGTGATGTCCATCCTCATGGGGCAAACCTTTGGTAAAGAGAAAGGGGCCAGCGAATGAAGATCCTGATTAAAGGTGGCCGCATTATCGACCCGGCCAATAAGCTCGATGCACAACATGATCTCTTTATCGACAAGGGCCTGATTGCCGCAATCGGTCAGGCACCAGATGGCTTCTCTGCGGACCAGGTCATCGATGCCAGTGGCCAAATTGTCATCCCCGGTCTGATCGATCTACAGGCCCGTCTGCGCGAACCAGGACAGGAGCACAAGGGCACTATCGAAAGTGAAACCCGTGCCGCCGCCAGTGGTGGCATCACCACTCTATGCTGCCCACCAGACACCATTCCGATCATAGATACCCCTGCGGTAGCCAAACTGATTCTGGAACGGGCCAAACAGACCAATCGCGTCCATGTATTACCCATCGGTGCGCTGACCACCGGCCTCAAAGGCGAACATTTAAGTGAGATGCATACCCTGCATGAAGCCGGCTGTATCGCCTTTTCCAACAGCGATGCCCCCATCAGTAATACCCTGGTACTGCGTCGAGCGATGGAGTATGCCGCCAGCCATGGGCTGACCCTGTTTATGCATGCCAATGACAAATGGCTGGCCCAAGGTGGTGTTGCCCATGAAGGGCCCGTGGGTCTGCGTCTGGGTCTGGCCGGTATCCCTGAGAGCGCGGAAACCGTCGAGGTTGCTCGCATTCTGGCACTGGTGGAACAGACCGGTGCCCGAGTCCACTTCGGCCAACTTTCCACTGGCCGTGCTGTGGAGATGCTGCAACGGGCAAGGCAGCGCGGCCTGCCCGTCAGTGCCGATGTGGCCGTCCATCAATTACACCTTACCGAAATGGATCTGTTGGATTACAACAGCTATTGCCACGTACTACCGCCGCTACGTAGCCAGCGTGATCGTGATGCTCTGCGATCCGGTCTGAAAGATGGCACCATTATCGCCATCTGCTCCGATCACCAACCCCATGATGTGGATGCCAAACAGGCCCCCTTCGCCGACACCGAGGCCGGTATCTCTGCGGTGGAGACCCTACTGCCTTTGACCTTGCGACTGGTGGATGACGGCCTGCTGGAACTGAGTGAAGCCATTGCCAAGCTGAGCCATGGTCCGGCAAAAATTCTGGGGTTGAATGCCGGTCACCTGGGGCTGGACGGTCGTGCCGATGTCTGCATATTCGACCCTGACACCCACTGGTCACTGCAGGAAGACAACATGCAGAGTCAGGGCAAGAATAGCCCATTCCTGGCCTGGGACTTTAAGGGCCAGGTGACTCATACCCTTCGGGCGGGCAGACTCAGTTACCAGAAGCCTGAATCTGGAAGATAGAAAAATCCGATAAAGAAATAACAGTTAAAAACGATAGAATCGCTCCGCTTTCAAGCTAAAATGAGTACAAGTTCACCAAATGTTACAATTGTGTGTTCTTACGTCTTGCATTTGGACTTAAGCTAATGGCATGGTTATCCGATATAAATAAACAAGGATAATCATCTTCGCCGTGCGGAGAGTGATGGAGTTACCCACTGCGCCTGTAACGGCATTCAAAGGTGCAACGATAGGAGTGTTTTATGCTAGTAAGAGACCTGCGTTTTTTGGTCGTCGATGATATGAAATATATGCGCGCGACCATTAAAAGCATGCTGCGTTCGCTGGGCTTCGAGCGCATAGAACAAGCGAACGATGGCGTCGAGGCCTTACGCATCCTGCGTACTCAGCGTATCGACATTATCATCTCTGACTGGCAGATGGAGAAAATGGATGGTTTCGAGCTATTGCAGGAAATCCGTGCGGATCGTTCGCTGGCCAACAAGCCCTTTATGATGATTACCGGAGAGAGCGAGTTACGTTTTGTAGAAATGGCCATCGAGGCCGGCGTCAGTGAATTCGTCATCAAACCCTTTGACCCCACCACCCTGTCCACCAAGATCAAGCGAATCATCCTCAACAAACTCAAACATACCAAGCGTATCGATACCCCTGACAAGACCTCACGTGAACTACTGGAAGAGGCCCGCCTGGGTACCGCCGGCTAATCTGTTCCCAATTCCGAAACCCCACACTGCGTCAACAAAGGACGTATCACCTCCTGTTTAACCTTCCCCACCCTTACCAAACGCTGTAAGGCCTGATCCATCGTTTCCATCCCCAATCCTGCACCTGTCTGCATCAAAGAGAATATTTGTGCAATCTTATCCTCACGAATAAGATTTCTCACCGCTGGCGTATTGACCAGAACCTCAAAGGCGGCACGCCGGCCACCATCGGCGGATTTGATCAGTCGTTGTGACACCACCGCTCGCAAGGAATCAGACAACGTGGAACGGATGAGCGACTTTTCCCCGCCGGGGAATACATCAATCATGCGGTTAACACTCTTGGCCGCAGAGCTGGTATGCAAAGTGGCGAGAACCAGATGTCCTGTCTCGGCGGCGGTTAGTGCCAATCTAATGGTCTCCAGATCGCGTAACTCACCCACCAGGATCACATCCGGATCTTCCCGTAGGGCGGCGCGAAGTGCCGCGTCAAATCCCAGGGTATCGCTACTCAGTTCTCGCTGATTAATCAGTGAGCGTCGACTCTGATGGACAAATTCGACGGGGTCTTCGATGGTGATAAGGTGATAGGAGTAGTGGCTATTTATATGATCGACCATGGCCGCCAGGGTCGTTGACTTTCCTGATCCGGTGGGCCCGGTAACAAGTATCAGGCCACCACTCTGCGACAGTAATGACGCCAGCACCGGAGGACAAGCCAATTGCTGCATATCCGGTATCTTCTGTGGGATGTTGCGAAATACCGCAGAGATCCCCGTGCGGGTGTGAAACAGATTGATACGAAAGCGGGCCAATCCTTGTAGCTCATAGGCAAAATCCAGTTCCTTGCACGCATCCAGACTACTGCGTTGTGCCTTGCTCATCACCTCATGAACCAGGGTTTTAATCTCATCCGCCTCCAGCTGCGGCAGATTGATACGCTGTATTTCACCGTCCCTACGCAGTATTGGTGGCTGCCCTGGCGACAGGTGCAGATCGGAGGCATTTTGCTTTACTGTAAACGTCAGCAATTCCATTATCTTCATATTCAGCCCATCCTTTGGCTGTTATTCAACTAGATGCATTACAATAGCAACATCAATCTTCCTTAATTACCCTAGATGCTAGGTCACTAACAGGCAAGTTCGGCATGAGTATCAAACAGTCACTGACACAGGTTCAGCAACGTATTGACGACGCCAAACGACGATACGGCAGGGAGTCTGATCACGTCACCTTGCTAGCCGTCAGCAAGACACGAAGCGCTGAAGAGCTGCAACAGGCGGTACAGGCAGGCCAGCACTGTTTTGGTGAAAACTACCTGCAAGAGGCGCTGGATAAGATAGAGGCCTTACAGCAACACGCGCTGGAGTGGCACTTTATCGGCCCGATCCAATCCAACAAAACCCGAGCCATCGCCGAATCTTTCCAGTGGGTACATAGTGTGGATCGCCTGAAGATCGCCCAGCGACTGAGCGAACAGCGTCCGCCACACCTGCCGCCACTGAATATCTGTCTGCAGGTGAATGTCGATAATGAGACGAGCAAATCAGGCTGCAGCCTGGAAGCGCTACCGGAGCTGGTGGCTCAGGTGGTGACATTACCGAATTTGCATTTACGTGGTTTGATGGCCATTCCCCAGGCTCAGACAGAATTTGAACAACAAAGGCATTCCTTCCGGCGTCTACGTGTGGTCATGCGCGAACTTCAGCAACAGGGTTACCAACTCGATACTCTCTCCATGGGTATGTCGGGGGATTTGGAGGCAGCTATTGCCGAGGGGGCCACCATCGTTCGCATCGGCACCGATATATTTGGTTCAAGAAAATATTCAAACACAAGCGAAGAGAAGTGACTTGTAAGCAGATCCGGCAAGACGTATCTTTATCCATAAATCGATAGACACGAGTATGACTATGACCCAGGCAAGTATAGGTTTCATTGGTGGCGGCAACATGGCCCGCAGTCTAATCGGCGGTCTTATCGCCGACCACTACCCCAACACGCTCATCTCGGTATCGGAGCCGGATGCTGCGACCCGCGGCAAGCTGGCGGCGGAATTTTCTATACAAACCGTAGAGGATAACCAGCAGCTTGCCAGTTCCGTGGATGTGCTGGTACTGGCAGTGAAGCCGCAGATGATGAAGCAGGTGACCGAGGCCATGCGCGACAGCGTACAGGCCAAACATCCCTTGGTCGTCTCCATCGCCGCAGGCATACGTGCTGAAAGTCTGGATGCATGGTTGGGCGGCAATGTGGCACTGGTGCGCACCATGCCCAACACCCCCTCCCTGGTCGGCAGTGGTGCCGCCGGCCTGTATGCCAATGCCCTGGTGTCCGAAGCACAAAAGGCCACAGCCGAATCGATTCTGCGAGCTGTTGGATTAACCCTGTGGGTGAAAGACGAGACACAGATCGACCACGTCACCGCGCTGTCCGGCAGTGGCCCGGCCTACTTCTTCCTTATCCTTGAAGCCCTGGAAGCCGCTGGAACCAAGCTGGGCCTGCCACAGGAGAGCGCCCGCCTACTGGCCCTGCAGACCGCCTACGGTGCGGCGAAGATGGCACTGGAGAGTCCGGAGGATGCCGCCACCCTGCGCCAACGTGTCACCTCGCCGGGCGGCACCACCGAACAGGCCTTGAAGGTACTGGAAGAGGGGAAAATACGCGAACTATTTGAACAGGCTTTAACCGCCGCTAGCCAGCGTTCCGCAGAACTGGCAGATATGTTGGGAGAGAAGTAATGGGTGGTAACTATTTTTCCAATGCGGGCACTTTTTTGCTCGATACCCTGCTGGGGCTGTACAT
>JAOUJT010000328.1 GCA_029883105.1 Gammaproteobacteria bacterium | reverse complement strand
ATTTAAATGCCAGCATATTTCTTTTCGTATTCTACAGGTGTCATGTAGTTTAAAAAAGCATGCCTGCGTTGACGATTGTAAAATACTTCGATGTATTCAAATATGCTTTGTCTTGCCTGCGCTCTGGTTCTGTAATCTTCATGGTATACCAGCTCGTTTTTTAATGAGCCAAAAAATCTTTCAGCGACGGCGTTATCTAAACACTCTCCTTTTCGGCTCATGCTACAGCGAAGCTTGTTCGTTCTTAGTTGTTGCTGATAACTACCAGATGCGTAGGTGCTTCCCTGGTCTGAATGTACGATAACATCCTGGACTTCTCCTCTTCGCCACATCCTCCTTCGCCACATCCTCAGGGTCAGGTCTTGCCTTTTGCCTTTCTAGAGTGACTCCAAGGAACATCCTCAGGGTCAGGTCTTGCCTTTTGCCTTTCTAGAGTGACTCCAAGAGCCCGTAGGTTGGGGTGAAGAATGCACCCCAACAAAAAACTAGGGAGCTATTAGTGTGTTACTTCCTCGACTCGATCTGCTCCAGTCTTTCAGCCAGCCAGACCTTGATAATGGATTGGCGTGTCACACCAAGGCGACGGGCCTCCTTGTCCAGGGATTCGATCATCCAGTCGGGGAAGTCAACATTCACCCGCCTTTGCTTCTGTATGGGGCACTGAGCTTTGGATAGATCCAGAGCCTCGGTGACATCCTCGCCCTTGTCAAAATCAGAATCGAACTTTTTAGCTTTCATACAAAGCTACCTCTTCTACCCGCGAACGACGAACGGAAATGATGCGGATGTTCTCACTACGGTGAGTAATGACCGCTGACCAATGCTTCTCGTCGAGGCAACCGATGATTAAAGACCTTGGCTCATCGGTCGTTTTTGCAGGTATTTCAATCAGATCGGGATCTTTCCAGAGTTTCTGAGCCTGAACAAAATCAATACCGTGTTTCACCAGATTGGATTGGCTTTTCGCTTCATCGAACTAAAATGTGAACATGGTATAAAAATTATACCATTTTTGAGGTGTTGCAAGTTTGTGAGGGTGCTGGGTTGAATGGTGGGTGTCCTCACTCCATCTAGGTATCGATTTTCTTGGCTACGCTGACTTTCAGGGCGATCAAGCCAGTCATAATAACCGCTGGTAGATACCTCTAGCGCCTCACAGAGTCGTACGATTTTGTATTCTTTACGATGACTTCGTATGAAGTCGTATTTCAGTCCAGTTCCTTTGCAAAGAATACTGCGGCCTTTTTTAGATTTCGTTCTCCTCTTTGAGCCGCTTAAGTTCCTGTTTTACTGTCGCTAATTCAGATTGATCTGCCTTCTTTGGGCGACCTTTCTTGGCCGATGGCACGTCACCTTTTTTTACCATTTGTTCTTTCCACTTATAGAGCTGATTTCTTTTGATGCCGAGCTTCACGGCTATCTCGCTGGCGGGCCGATCTGACTCATCCATCAGGAGTATAGCCTCCAGCTTAAACTCTTTTGTGTAAGTATTGTAGGTCTTGCGTTTTGTTGTCATTGGGACACTCCTTCGAGAGACTTATGTCTCTGATTAAAAGTGTCCGTTAAACTGGGGGAGGTTCAGTCTGTCCCTGATTGTTTGTTTGGGATATCGTTTGCAGGAAGTCAAATACCTCCCTTGCCGCCTGCATCCAGTTCATCTCCCTATAGGTAAGACCATGCTGATGGCAAAATTCCCGCGTGATTTGGCGTGCCTTGTGTAGTCGTATACTCGGTATGGAGGGAAACAGGTGGTGCTCGATGTGATTATTGATACCACCATACAGAAGATCAAAGAATATACCCTGTTCCAGGTTTCGAGTCGTCATAGTCTGTTGCTGCAGGGAGGAGAGATTGTCATCAGGCTGTACGACATAGGTTCCAATATGATTTACAAGGAATATGTAGCCTGTATACGGTCCGATAAGCCAGGTGATAAAAAAATAATTCAGCAGGGCTAAATTAATCCCAACCACCATGCTGGGTATAACCAGCCATAAGATCCAATGCAGAATCAGTGCTATCTGATCCAGACGAGTCTCTTTGGAATTGTTATATAGTGTAGCCAAGCTATCCAGTTTAAGGGTAAATCCCTGTAGTGAAATCAAGGGCCATATCAAATAGGCCTGGTGGCGGGTAATGAACCGGCTATATGCCGATTGTTTATCGATAACAGACTCAGGGTAGAGACTGACGATACTGGACTGCATGTCATAATCCAGAGCGCGTTCATTAGTGTTGGCATGGTGGCGTGTATGGATCCGCTGAAAGTGGGAGTAACAGACCCCGGTGAGAAAGCTGAATAAAAACTGGCCCAGAAGATCGGCAAGCCGTTTCTTTTTGGTTACCGCTCCGTGTCCGACCTCATGCGCAATAAGACCAGACTGGACATTGGTAAAGGCCACCAGAATGAGTGCCAGTATATGAATATAGAGCGGACTGTCTGTGAGTAACACCAGATAGGCCCATGTATATAGGGCTGTCAGTGCGAGTATATGCAGGCTATGATAAAACGGTGTCGGTTTAAAACAGCCGGCCTCTTCCAACTTTATCCTTAAGGATTTTTTTAGTTCGCGACCCGATTCCCTGCTTAAGGGAATGGAAGTGGTGGATTCTTTGTAATTATCTGTATACATGTCTATCCTCATAATCCGAATAAACCTTCACTTGGTACCAATAATACGCCATTTTGTTTATTAAAATAATCCCGATAATCTATTTTTATAAAAAAACATATAAATAATGATCTGGATCATATAAAACCAGCCCAGTATGTTTTTTTCTCTATGTAACCAGACTGGAAAGTAAAGGAATAGTAATGCAGCAGGACAAACGTGTGATGATTGTTATCGGAGCCGGCGTAACCGGTATCACCGCAGCATATTATTTTTCGAAAAAAAAGATCCCTTACATTATTCTGGAAAAGTCCGATAAAGTGGGGGGGGTATGGAGTGCACAACACTGGCCGGGTATACGCTGCGATACGGACATCATTAAATACTCCTTTAGTTTTAATCCCTACCTCT
>JAOUJT010000060.1 GCA_029883105.1 Gammaproteobacteria bacterium | reverse complement strand
TTTCACATCGGCAGTCAGCAACACCTGCTGCCCTCTAGCGTTAGGTGCTGTTTTCCAAGCGGACATGTCGGGTCGTTCATTTAATTTCTTAATCGCCATACTTCACCTCATATTTTATGGTTTTATTGGCCTGCATTGTTGCAGTCCTATGGGTTTTATTGGCCTGCATTGTTGCAAGCCTGGATGAACCATAAAACTATGATACCATAAAACTCACCAAATGGCAATTATTGGCCCAAAATGGCCCAAAATGGGCCAAAACATACCCATTCAATTTTGAGTTTTATAGTTTGATGATTTTGCAATTTTATTATAATGTAAAGGTGCAATTTACCCATAACCACAAAACCACAAAAAACCATAAAATGGTTGACAGGGTGTCGCTGGGATGATACAATCAAATTGTATTGAAAAATTGGCCAGCAGGACATAAGGGCCAATTTGAGGGCCGCCGCGCCGGAAAATTTTTGGGGCGGTTGGGAGCTTGGCAAGTCGCCTCATGCGCAGGCATGTGTAGGCACAGGCATGTGTAGGTGTAGGCATGTGTAAGCACAGGCCCAATAATATTTTTAATAGGCGTGTAGGCACATGCATGTAGGCACAGGCATGTGTAGGCGCATGCGTGCATGTAGGTAGGTGTAGGCAGGTAGGTGTAGGCAGGTAGGTGTAGGCACATGCGTGCATGTAGGCACATGCAGGCATGTTATTTTATTTTTTAATATAAGGTATCATAAGTATCCATGTGGGCGGGGTTTGGGTTGGCAGCGCCAAACCCAAAACCCAAACCACGCCCACGATTTATTAACCTTGCTTGGAATACGCTGTTAAAAACAATATAAATCAGGCACATGCAGGCACACATGCAGGCATGAGGCACAGGTACAGGCGCATGAGGCGCGAAAGGGAAACCGATGGACGACAACGAATTCGGCACCGCTGTTGAAATTACGCTTAAGAACGTTGAGCTAGACGGCAACACAAACGTGGCTGCCAGCATAATCTACCTGATCACGCAAATGACAGAGCAGTACGCATTAAAAATGCCGGTGAGAGGCAACATCTACGCTGCTCTTACAAAACCAGTGCAGGCTCTATTGGACGATTTCGATCCTACCAGGATAATGCTGGCCACCGTAATAGCCGCCGGAAGAGCTTATGCAGTTAAAGGGGCTTTTACGCACAAAGCTATTCGACGCGTTTTGGATGAAGGGTTAATCAGCGACCAGTTAGTGGAGCAGGTTCAAAAAGCCGACAAGGGGTTAGTATGGCAAGCGGAAGAACACACGCCTTAATCACCGCCACCTTAGCTATGCCTACCGCCGCTACAGTAGGCTTGCTTTTAAGCCAAGGAGATGTTAAATTAGCACTCATAGCAGGCATGGGAGGGTTATCGGGGCTATTACTTCACCCTGATCAGGACTTAGATCATTTAGACTTTTACGAGCATCGCATTATAAAATGGTCGTGGGGATTATTAGCTTTTTGGGTAGGGTGGTGGATACCTTACGGCCGACTAATACCGCACCGACATTGGTTATCGCATACGCCTTTTATCGGCACAATAGGCAGGGTGATGTATCTCGTTGTTTATCTCGTCATACATTATTTAGTGCTTACTGAAGGCTTGCATATAAGGATCGAAATTCAAATAGAGCTGATCAGCATAATCTATTGGGTGATCGGCTTATCAATTGCAGACATCGGCCATTGGCTGGCAGATGGTATGCCATAGGAGTGTAATATGAAAAGCTTACAATGGAAAACGGCAGATACTACTTTAGCTGTAGGAGACACCGTGTCCTACCATAACGTGAATTTATGGCTATGGAGGCGGCGAGGGAAAGTAGAAGCCTTAAACGTGCCCGAAGAAGCTAGAAACTCAGGCACTATCATAGGCGGAGACATCATGGTTAGATGGGAGGCTTACCAAGACCTTCCTGAGCTGGTATCAGTAGAAGATCGAAATAATCTAATCGTCTGGCTGTAAAATTGACGCTTGACAGCATTTTGATTTTATGATAGGATATAATCAAATGTAATTTATGTTCGGAGGCAACGCAATGGCACTATTTGGGAGCTTATTTATTCGTCAACCAAAAAAAGTAGAAAAATTAACCGACATCCATACCGTCTATATGTTCGAAGAAGACATCGCTATTTTGACAGTAGACCTAAGCGGTGAGGATATTGGTATGGTTTGCAGCGTTGGGGTAGCTACCTACGGCACAACCGGCTTATGTTTCGATGGAGATTACTTTCCTGACTTCGAAATAGGGGTGGAGGTGCTGAATGACAGATTGGCCAATATCAAGAGCTGAAGAAGTAGTAAACGCTTGGCACGCCACCAAATCGCTGAAGGAAATTGAAGTAGCTATCCGCCACGATTATTTGGTGGCGCAGCTCAAAGAACAAATTGACGACATGCACGAGCAAGGGCTTATCCCCTTAAGCTCTATGGACGCTATAAATCGCTCGCTTATGACAATAACGAGGGTTTTAGCTGAACACAAGGAAGTATCAGGCTTCAAGGCATCAGACCTATGGGTCGCACTGGCTGAAGACCTGTTTCATAAATCAACGGGTTTTACTTATCAAACATAAACGGAGGGTTTTATGCAAACGTTCGAAACGATGGCTAACAAAATACGCCATTCAGGATTTGGCGTCCTGATCTTTATTGTATCAGGCATCTGTACCGCTATTGCGCTAGGGGCAGCTTGGGAGGACTATTTGAGCAGCTATCACGGCTATATGCTTCTGCCTACCCGCAAAGCTACGCCCTGGATCGGCTACTTAATCGGGGCATTACCGTGGGCCGGTCAAATTACGTTGTTTTACGCTTTTATCCAGTCCGGCGATGAAAAGACGGGTGAACCGAATGCAGCTTTTCTATGGGCCACCCTATCGCTATTAGTTATCGACCTATCCACCGATGTTTACTACAAGGCATACGGTGGTGATGTAGGCATCTGGCTTATAGCTTTATTTGAAAGCTTTTTTCTGTTTACGATGGGGTCTGAAGTCCTTTTGACTATAGCTGGCGGTATCTTTTTAGAACTGTTACCCGACGCTATGCGGCGAGCGTCCAGTTTAGCAAAGACCATCACCAATGTAGCTATTGGTACTACTTCGCCCGAAGACCTTTCTCGTAAGTCGGAAGTGACTTTTGCCAGCAAGCCCGGCAATCGTAATAACCAGTCTAAAAAGGGTCAGCACTACGGTGGCCCGGGAGGATTATAAAAACGTGGCTTTACAACCAGTGTACGTTCTTTCTTACTATAGCAAAACCTACGTTAAAATTACGCCCATCCGGGCCACCAGGAAAATGGTTCACTTCAACGACTATGAGCCGGAATTAGGCCACCGCAAACGAATACCGCTGGCCGAATATAGCCGGCTACCACGCAGCCCACAAGAGGCTTACGAACAAGCTCATAATAAGCTGCAAGAGCAAATCGACAAATTGGTCGAACAGCAGCTCGCTTTACCTTATCCGGAATAAAAAATTGCCCGGACAGCTACGTTTACTACCCTATGCCCATATTCACCCATTTTAACCTAGAACCACTCGGAAATGGGCGAATATGGGCCATAGGGGGCAAGATTGATTAACTGACTAATCCCCAACATGGGACAATCGGAGGCTCTCATGAGATTTAGAGACAATTTAATTTATCGCTTTCAAAATAAGGCTATCCCGACCTACACCACCAGCACCCAATGGCGCATTGTTAAACGAGATGAGCAAGGGAGACCGTCCATCCTAGCTGTCTTAGGCGACGAAAATCCCCAAGACGACAAAACGCCTTTTGCCTATACCGTGTACGTGGTTAGGCATTTAACACCCAAAGGCCGACCTTGGATTGGCGTATCAGTTAAGAGTATATTAGGGCAGTGCAAAGGGAGCAAGTATCACCCTACGCTTACCTACCACGCTTTAACCGCCTTACTCGTCCTGCTAAAAGGTCCTTCTAATATCAGACTGTACGCTACTGAAAGCGGGGCACGCAAATATACCCGCTGTCACCCTGGATGGTCGCCTTACGAAGTACGCAATCTCGATGACGGTGGAGGCAATATCTGGATAGCCGCCAGAACAAATAGGAGTTTAGCTTGTGACTGACAATCAGCAAATCATTAAAGACGTAGTAGATAAAATTAACGGCAAGTTAGGCAGCGGGGCTGTTATTGGAGGGGGAGGCCAAGGCTTACAAAAGCTACCTAGAACCAGCACCGGTATTTTGAGCCTTGATCTCGCATTAGGGGGAGGCTACCCTGTAGGTAAGGTAATTGAGTTATTTGGGCCTGAGTCCTCTGGAAAAACGACAATCGGGGCGCATGCTCTTAAGGTTATCCAGTCCATTCCTGATTACGGGCTAGGAGCAATTGTAGATGTAGAGCATGCAGTAGACCCTACGTGGTTCGAGAATATCGGAATTGATATGGGGCAATTGATCGTCTCCCAACCCGATTCAGCCGAGCAGGCTTTCGACATAGTTGAGAGCTTGATACGCAGTGGGGCTGTTCGGTTGATCTTACTCGATTCTGTTGCCGCCTTGGTTCCTAAAAACGAAATTGAAGGTGAATATGGTGACGCCCACATGGGGCTGAGAGCAAGGCTTATGGGGCAATTTTTACGCAAAATCACACCGTTAGCTTCAAAGCACAATTGTACCGTCATCTGCATGAACCAGACACGTGAAAAGATAGGTGTTATCTTTGGTAGCAATGAAACTACGCCGGGCGGAAAAGCTCTGAAGTTTGGAGCGTCTTGTCGCATTCGCGTGTCTGGCTCAAAGAAGGTCACAGACGCCAATGATAATGTCGTGGGGAAGTCTACCAACATTTTCGTCCCTAAAAATAAGGTAGGCAAACCTTTTGTGAAAACCGATTTCCGCATTGTGGCTATGGAAGACCTAGCAGTCTACGGGGTAGACATAGTGAGAGACGTGTTCTTTGCCGGTTTATGGATCGGCCTCATTAAAAAATCAGGCAATACGTACACTTATGACGGCACAAAGTTAGGGATCGGGAGGGACAAAGCAGTAGAAGGCTTTAGAAAGTTAGGCATTCACGATAAAGTGTATTTCAATTCGCTGATAGAACGATACGGAGCTGAGGTGGTAGCCCTTATTAAAGGAGTAGGCTATGCCTATAAAGGATGATGTCGCTGGAGCCGAAGAGGCTCGCAAGCAATTAAAGCAACCTGCCGTGGTATGCAATTCGTGCGGTAAGCCCATGGTGGTGCGCACAGTCAGAAAAGCCGGATACGGAAGAAAAGCCGGGGATAAATTTTTCGGCTGTTCAGGCTTTCCCGAATGTAGAACTATCTACGACTGGGTGGATTTACAGGATATTAAACGCTTGACTAATCCTAGCATCTACCAAAAAGCTATCTTGGCCCAAACAGACGGCAATATGGTAGTGCGGGCTTTAGCAGGTAGCGGTAAAACCACCACCGCTGTAGAGTACGCTATCCAAGCTTCTGAATTAAGACCTCAGGATAAGATCACTTTGGTAGCTTTTAATCGCAATACCGTAGCTGAACTGAAAGAGAGACTACCGCCCAACTTGGATACCAGAACATACCATTCGTTGGGTATGCGCATCTGTCATCAAAATATAGACTTTTATCAGATTGACGAAAATGGGGTGAAAGTCCAATCTATCATAGAACAGCTTATTCCTATTCCTAACGGCGCTGCGTCTGCCATAGACGCAGCTTTCGAATTTCGTAGTGAATTTCGTCAACTACTGAATATGGCCCGCTTAAATTTAACCGACCCTAATGACCGAGAGGCCATCATACAAGTGATTGACCACTACGCTTTAGACTTCGTGAAAGAAGAAGAAGCTATCCACAAATTAGGGCCGGCAATGAGAAGTTGCGCCGTGCAGACTTCTTTGATAGATTATAACGACATGATTTTCCTACCGCACTGGTATGGTTGGAGAGCTAAGGAACCTGCCGACTTAATCATCATAGATGAGGCACAAGACCTATCCTCGGCATCTCGAGATGTGGTCAACCGCTACCTGAAACCAGAAGGGCGATTGATTGCCGTGGGCGATCCTAAGCAAGCTATAAACGGCTTCGCTGGAGCCGATGTGGACAGCTTCGATTTAACCGCTATGGAATATAACGCCAACGAATTACCTTTACCGATCTGCTATCGCTGCCCTACTTCGCACCTAAAACTAGCTCAAGTGTTAGTGCCTGAGATTGAACCAGCTTCGGGGGCAAAAGAAGGTTCTATAGTGTTTTTGACTTCAGCCGACCTTCCCGCAACGTTACAGGAAAACGATTTAGTTTTATGTCGTTTGAACGCTCCGCTACTTATCTTGGCCATGCAGTGTATTATGCAAGGCAAGTACTTGAATGTTAAGAATTTAGGGGTGGAAAAGCAACTGTATACTACCATCAAAAAAGTACTCAATGCAGACAACGAAGATGATCTTGAGGAATTCAGAAGCGACCTGGATAAGTATATTAACGATAAGGTTATATATTTCTCTAATAAGGGCCGCTTTGCAAGAGCTGCCAACCTGAAAGACACACACCGTTGCTTGTCGGCTATTATTGATAATAGTCAAGTGCCCTTAAGGACCGTACATGACCTAACCAGGCTCTTGAATAGAATTTTTCAGGATAAGGATAATGCACCTGAAGGACGAACAGTTCACCGGTCAAAGGGGTCAGAGGCTGAACGGGTTTTCATTCTGAATGGAGACCTTATGCCATTCGGACGAGCAACTAAAGATTGGCAAATTCAACAGGAATACAACCTGCTATATGTAGCCCTTACTCGCTCAAAGAGCGTTCTAGGCTTCGTGAACAGCACACCTAGACCTATAGCTCATGTGTTGAAGCAGATGATAACTGAGCAAACCATTCAAGTGAGTACAAACGTAGAAATCTTGGAGTGATCATGGAGCATAATAAAACCCTAGAAGCTTTTCGGGATTGGGAGCTGTTATTTGAGCAAACTAATCCCCTACCTGAAAAACCAGAAATCGACAAATGGAAGGTGGCAGGCCAACTATCCGCTTTTGTAGGTGCCGTGGTATTAAGTGGAGCACAAACTGGAGCATCCATGTTAGACATTTCGCCCTTACCCGGTCTTGTTACCGAATTAGGTGCGGGTGAGCTATTAGCCACAGCATCTAAAATAATCGTGGTTATGGTAGCTTACCTTACATTTGAGATTACGCTGTTCGTTGCAGGGTTGACTTTACAGCTTAAAGACGGCCCGATTTGGTATTGGGTTGAATTTAGTGCGGCTATGACAGTCGCTATTGTGTCAGCCTTGCATATAGCTTTGCCGATAATTCCTGACGCTTTTGTACGCACTATTTTGGGGCTGGCAGGTCCAATTATCGTTTTTGTAGCAGGCAAATCTATCAGCTCTCTTAGAGGGGAGCAACAACGCAAATTCACACAGGAGGTAGAAGAATATAAAAATTTGAAGGATCGCACCTGGAAACGCTCCAAGCAGTATAAAGCTGTAATGATAGGGGTAGCTATACCTGAACCAGCCGCTTACCAAAACGGTAGAATAGGGCCTAGAACAAACGACCACATGGAAGCCATTCTCACTTATATGACCGGTAAAGACGACTGGGTGGCTATTCGGGAATTAAGAGACAACGTAACCAACGGTAATGGGGAGCTTAGATTTAAGAGCAATCAGGCTGCCCTACCAGCTATCAAGCATTTACAGGAAACCGGCAAACTTATCAGAGAAGGAATGAGCATAAAATTACTACTTGACAGGTCCTGAACGTTTGATATAATTGCATTATATGACCAATAGGAGACTATCGTGGCAAAACAAAAAATCGAATTAGATGAAGATTTATTACAAATCGCTATCAAGGAACGGATAGACACCGGGGCTTCTTTTGAAGCATTACGACTTAAGTATTTTTCCGATGTCCTGTCCAGCGCCGAAACTTTACGGATGCGAATGGCTGATCAAGTAGACACAACCCGACAAAATAGCGGCGGCATGCATTTTCCCAGTCCTGCGGTCAAGGGAACTAAACCGGATATCCGCTGGTTAAACTTGCAAAACCACGTTTTGCGGGCCTACGGGGTAACCGACAATTTTCCAACTGAGGTGGCCGGTTGGTTCCAAAAGCAAGTAGGCCATTACGTGAACGACTTCACCATAGCCGGCCGTCCATTTTTTAGTACTAGCGTTAAGGAATTGTGGCAGGCCTACTATGTAGAGTATCGGCCAGTTAGTCGCACTCACAGAGGTTCTTTGATTTCAGCCAAACGGCGCTTAACTGCGCTTTTATTAGACCAGGAACCTAACCTGCCTAATAAATTTAAGGATGACGACAATGGCTAAGCTCCTACTGCGAGTGACTTCCATGACGCTGGCAAGTCGCAAAATACCAGTGGGGCGTAAAGTGTCTTTTGCGCCTTTCGGGGTAGACGATAATGAAGGGTTGTTTTTAGCTCTTCCCATAGAAGATGTCGATATTATCGACGGAAAGGCGGTGATTACCTTAGAGCAATTGGAGGCTGTAATCATGCTGGCTGAAACCGGCATGAAGTTATTAGAACAAGACGTAGCAAATTCTATTAGAAAATCTAAATCAGGAGACTTTTAGCAATGCCTATTAAAGAACCAACGCAAGAAGAATTAGATCAGTCGCAATCAGATGATTTTGAGCGAATACCTGACGGCACTTACACCGTCAATGGGGTAGATTCTTTCCTTAACGATGATGCCGGAGAGCCGGTGGCCAAATTTCAGACCCATAAAGGACAATTTTGCGCCGCTTTGGAGTTCAAAACTTCCAACGGCCAGACCATTCCCTGTTATGCGCCTTTTGGTGAGCTTAACCTGTTCCTTTCGATGGTCGGTGTTCCTACCCGAGACTTTGCGCCGCTGCCCGATGTGAATGACAGCAATGCTGTAGGTGACTTTCTGGCCACCAGTATCAAGGCTCTGGACACTGCGCTAGAAGCTAATAATCAAAAAGCCAATACCCGTAACGGCTGGCTACAGTACTTCCATAGTTCCTTCTTACCAGAGGGGAGTTGGTTGTATCTGCCGGTCAAGGTGGTATCCACCGCTAAAGGGTCTTCTATTCCGACCTGGTTGGAGACGCAGAACGGGAGTAAAAAGTTTATCGTTCTTATGAACGTGATCGGCAAGATTTATACATTCCCGGTGAGCATCAATCCCGGCGATGATTACATCAAGCTGTTGGACGGGGATGAAGAAAACCTATTCGTGTCAGCCAGCCCATTTAACGGGGCTGAAGAGCGTGTGTGGATAGATTATGCTCTCAACTATGATCGCAAAACCGGCCAGCATGAGTGGGACAAACGAGAAAAGAAAGGCGGCCTATCCGCCTCCGCTTTACGGCATCGTCAGCTCGTGATGACTGCCACGCCTGGAGTGTTGTATTACGATTTTGAGGACAACGAGAATATCTGCCCTGAGATTAGTGCAGAGATGCAGAAGCGGCCCATTCCGCTGATTGGCCGGCGTGAAGGTCAAAGCGATGGTCGTGTGTTTTTCCAAGTTGAGAAATTACAAGGGGTGCCGGTGGACAACGTGCCCGACCTTCTGGCTACCTTAGGCTGCGGTTACCTGGCCGGGGAAACCGCATTAGAGCAAGAAGAGGATGAAGGTCCTTCTGAACCAGCGCCCAAGGCCAAACCAGCGCCCAAGGCCAAACCAGAACCCGAGGCCGAGGCAGAGCCCTTTGGGCCATTGGAAGGTTTTGCGGCTATCCCGGATCACATCGGAGCCTTGTTGTATACGTTTTGGCGAGTGTTTGGGAAAGAAGCCCTGCAAGTGGAATTTGGCACGACCAAACTAGGCTACAAGGTAATCTTGGGGAAAGACGCTAAAAACACCTTGCGGCAAGTTAAGGACGAGTTATCCACTAACGTCATCGCCCGGTTCACTGCCGAGGACGTCTCTACCGTAACCGCTTGCCTAGAAGCGGATTACGCCGATGAAACCAACCAAGCGCGGGCCGATTGGCTCTTCGGGGTCATGGAAGGGGGAGCCGGCAATGGTACGATTAACTTACCCGCTGATATTGACCAGTATCTGACAATCGAAAACACAAACGAAGATTTCTAGGAAGGGGGTAGGGAAGCATCAATGAAGATGCTTCCCGTCTTTATTATGCAAAGATACGACATTAAAGATATTCTGGAAAGAGTGAATATAAAAGAAGTTATCACTAAGTATGAAAAGCTGCAAGATGGTAAAAGCCGCTATATCCGAGGGGTGGAACACGATTCTTTAGTGGTGGATACTGGCAAACAACGATTTTTCTGGAATAAAAAAGGCATAGCCGGCAATAGCCTAGACTTCCTGATTAAGGTGGTAGGCAAAGGCTTCCATGAAGCTATGGAGGAGCTTTGCTTAATGGCAGGTGAGGAAGTAAAAAATCAGTATCCCTTTGCTGAGGCAGAGATGTGGTCTGCCGCACCTGACTACGTGTTACGCTACTGGCATACGCTTTTGTTTAGAACAGGTAGACAGGCTTACTTCCAAAAAAGAGGCATCTCAAAGCTGACCATGGAGAAAGAATTATTGGGTTGGGACGGCTTCCGCTATGTTATTCCTACTTGGGAGGCCGAGCCGCAAGAGAGCCAAGTGTATAATGTAGCTCTGAGAGCTTCTGAATTATGCGACTTAAGTTCTCCCAAGTATATCTCACTCAAAGGGTACGCCAGACCTGTGATAGCTGGTAGTTGGGAGTGTAGGGGAAGCGACATGGTATTAGGGTTTGCCGGTACTTTTGATAGGCTCTTGGCTATGCAAGACGGGTATCCAGCCTTTACGGTGGTTCCAGGGCAAAACGCTTTACAGTCAGCCGACTTCCCTAAAGATTGGCCTATTTCGCATTTTCCAGATGCCAAGATGCTCATATTGCCGTGGGACAAGGGAGAAACTCAAACTGCCGCTATGTTGTGTAAGCAGTGGCATGATCACAAAGGTTATATGGACGGCCGACCAACAGCACATGTTTTGTGGTGGCCCGCAGACGAAGTGGTTGGAGACTATTGCGACTATCGCGTTTTACATTCCGCGCAGGAATTTCATCAGAATATCCTGCTTACCCAATTGAGACTAAAAACAGGAGATTTTTATGATCGGTATAAGTGATGAACTATGGAAGCATATTCAGGAAGTAGCACATACTACTGCCAAGGAAAAAGGTTGGTGGGACGCCGAGCCTCGCCCATGGCCGGTAATGCAGTGTCTTTTCGCTTCAGAGGTAATAGAGGCTTTTGAATGGACAAGAAAGGGCATGAAACTTGACGAAATAGTCGAAGTCGGCAATGAAGTGCCTCCAAAAAAAGAAGGCCCTATCGTAGACTTAGCCGACCTTATTATTCGAGTGGCTGATTATGCCGAGAGTATTGGCAGCCTTTATACGCTGTCATCAGCCGCTAACGACAGCCAATGCCGTCTTATCGAGGTTAAGTATTATTCTAGCGGCTTAGAAGGCTACAATCGAGACTGTACTTTCTATATGGAGCTGCTTCGCCTTATCGACAACACTTCGGAATTCAATACGCACCTGTTGCTACTGATTGCGGCCATGACGATAATCTATTGCGATCATTATAGTCCGGGGGCTATAGCCGAAACCATTCAAAGCAAAATGAGCTATAATGCTTATCGGAGCTATCGGCACGGGGGCAAAGTCCTATGATAGACCTGGCCGCTCAAATAGGTCTGAAAAGACCACAAGCCGTGTTACTGGTTGGAGGGAAAGACACTGGCAAGTTTGAGATGGCTAGAAAAATAGCGGCACTTTATATCCAAGAGCAATACCCGCATCCTGATATTATCGTTTATGAGCCAAGTAGGAAAACGCCCAAAGGCCGGCCTATCTTGTCCATAGACGAAGTAAGAGATATAGTAAACAGGGCCACCATGCCGCCCATGTTTGCATCGGATATAGTTGTCGTTATTAGAGACATCCATCTCGCCACCATACCTGCATCTAACGCTATCCTTAAAGTCTTAGAGGAGCCGGGGGCTACTACGAAA
>JAOUJT010000059.1 GCA_029883105.1 Gammaproteobacteria bacterium | reverse complement strand
GGGGAGTAAGCAGTTACCTGCGGATCAACACTTAGGCGATCAAACCAGCCCTGAGGATACATAATATGTGCCTCTTCACGCTTGCCCGCTGGCGGTACCAACCATTGCACTGTTTGATGAGGATAAAAGCGTCGGCTGATCTCTTCCTTATTGATGAGTCGATCGCGTGCGCTGATCTGGATATGCGAGGTATTGTTTAATAACCTGTCTTCGATAAACTCCCGCATGCCCAATTGTATGCCGGATATCATGGTAAACATCATAGTACCCAGACTAATGCCAAGGAATATCAACACGGTTTGACGCTTACGGGACAACAGGTGTCGGATGGCAAGAAACAGCATCAGGGTTTACTCTTTTGTACAATGATCAGATCGTCTTCCTCTATGTCACCGTCCACTACTTCTGCCCAATTTCCGTCTATTACACCTATCTTCAAAGCGATGACCTTTCTTTTTTTATCACGCAGGATGCGGACCTGACCCGAGCTGATGGCCGAAAGGGGGACTAACAGGGCTTTATCCTTACGACCTACCTCTATGGCAACGTCTGCCGTCATACCAGGTAGTATCTGTGTCGCCAGATTGTCTACGTTGACATGAACTAGAAACTCCTCATTTCGGGGAAATATGGAGTCGACTTTTCCTCTTAGTATTTCGCCGCGTACACTTTCGAATATGACACGCACAGTTTGCGATTTTTCAACCCTAAGTGCGCCTTGTTGCTCTAGTGAAACTTCGATGTATTTATTACTGAGATCTTCCAGACGTAAAATGGTCTGTTGTGGGAATACAGGTTGTAATTCGCGGTAGGCGATTAATGTTACGGTACCAGAGAAAGGAGCGTAAAAGAGGGTGTTGCCTTCCAGACGTAATAATTTGTCACCTTTTTTGACCTGATCACCTTCCCGTACATAGAGTTCTTGTACGGTACTCATGATGCCAAGTTTTATATCGTGAAAATTATGTGTTTTTACCTTACCCAGACCATAGATGGATTCAATGATCTCTCCGTAGCGTGGAGTAATGTACTCGACATTGGTTCTGGTAACGGAATATAGGCTGATGGAAAATAGTACGCTAACAACAAGGGTTATACCAATCCATAGCCGGTGGTGTTTAATGTGATTCAGCATATCCCCCTCCAACGGGTCTATTGGATTCAGTATAGACCGTATTGGTTTGGCTATAGCTGATATAAGTCAATCAGAAAGTGATGTGGCTGTAGAGTGGTTAAACAGGTTTGTAGCGCCACTTTGGGATAATGATTACCGCGATACGATGAATGATAGATAGTGGTATACAGACGATGATAACCAGGATGCCGAGTATGGCGCGGGTAAGATCGCTGCCAGGGTAGAATTCCTCCGCAGGCTCATCCTCGAGAGCCTTTTGGCAGTGTTGTGGACCATCAATGGGTAAAAAAGCAAAGTTGATGATCAACTCCAACAGTCGCCAGTAGTACTTCAGCATATTGGGTCTGATTTGTGCAAAGTAGTAACAGCGTGCCGAGACGGTGGCATCAGGGTTTCCACCGGCGATGGCATTCCCCAGTTGATCGATGGCTATCAGTACGGCTAGTGGCCAGCTCATGGATTCTGTCATGCTCTGATTCCTTTCTTTGTTATTGATTTATCATCCGTTTATAGCAACTCTGATAGATGGCCGCAACTCTGTTGCTAGCTTGTTCTCACTGCTGCTTATTACCCAACTGACCAAGCCTGGCAAAAACTCCAAGAATCACTGCGGTCAGCGTTATTACCACACCATAATAGCTTAGTGGCCGGTTATCACTGGCTTGTTGCGGTTCGATAAAGAAGGCCGCTATAAGGATTATATGCGCGATGATCAATACAGTCGCTACTATGGCATATAGCGAGTTACTAATTGGATTTATACTTTTGTCGTAGCTACTGGCATACATCAGTATAAGTAAAGCACTAAATAGCAGGTAAATATGATTCGCTCTGTAGAGATAACGTATACTAATATCGCTGGCATAGAGTTCTGGAAATCCTTGCTCCATGGTATATCCCGTGTATAGAAATACCAGCAGGGCGAAGACTCCATAGCCAAGTAATAGGTTTTTTATACTCATAATGGTTTCTCGTGTGGCTCTATTGCAAGGTAATTGTTTAGCCTGACTAAGTAAAATAGATCGCCCAGAACCCCATCTTTTAGTGCGGCTTTTTTATGTATGGCTTCTTGAATAAAACCTGATTTTTCTAAATCTTTCATCAATGCTACGTTCCATTCAAAAATTGGCTACTTAAGACGCACCAGATCAAAGTGAGAAAAAATGTAGGGCACCACTTTTTCCACGACCTCGGACATGATTCCCTGGTCCCAATATTTTTATCCTAGCCAATATCCAAACTCGGCATTCTGATCAGTATAGGGATGTGGAAAGGCATCTGGCAGGTTACGCCAGATATCTCTGCTATTTGCATGTTGTACTAGTGATGACTTATCTGATGTTTGCCAGGGGAATATTCTGGCCTTGCTACATTGAATATCCATATTCATCCTTGTAAATTATTCTTGAAACTATTTTTTATCTTTACAACGGCCTGTTGTCCATTCTATATTTTGTTCGATGAAAATTTGACCGATAGCTATGCTAACAAACAATAATTTGTTTTTATCGACATATGTTTATTTTTGCGTGAAAACACCCTTGTAATCGCTTAGATGTTCGCCGAACATACGATTAAATTCATTATTAAAGTACCTTAGAGCCGAGTCATGGTCCGCATCGAATTTTTCCTCTGTACCTGCCTCGGCGGCCACAACAAAGGCACAAAATCTTGCCGCGCCATATAAAAACGCGGAAGCCACCATGGTCTTATCCTGTTCTTCACATTTTGAATTTGCGACGTCGATAAATATATCAGCCATTTGTGTGAAGATTTTTCTTTTTTCGTTGTCATTCATGTCGGATTTACCAAATTAATAATAAAAGAAGCGGGTGAGTGTGTCATTCTCGCACTTGGATATCTAGGTCTGGCTGCCAGAGTATTTAGTTTCTTGGTGTCTGTGCGCGAAAGAAAATATCGCATGTATTATCATCAGCCCACTTTATTACCCTTGGCCTGAAGATCCGCATGATAGGAGGAGCGTACCATTGGCCCACTGGCTACATTGCTGAAGCCCATCTTCTCGCCTTCGATGCGAAATAGTTCGAACTCTTCCGGTGTGACATATCTTTTTAGGGCGATGTGATGCTGGCTAGGTTGCAGGTACTGGCCGATGGTGAGCATGTCTACATGGTGTTCGCGCATGTCTCGCATCACCTCAAGGATCTCATCGTTGGTTTCACCTAGTCCGACCATGAGACCTGACTTGGTTGGAATCTCGGCGTGTGCGGACTTGAATTTTTTCAGCAGCGTTAATGACCATTGATAATCGGCACCGGGGCGTGCAGCCTTGTAGAGTCTGGGTATGGTTTCCAGGTTGTGGTTAAAGACATCGGGCAAGGCTCGTGCCATTTCCTGCAGAGCCACCTCCATGCGCCCACGAAAATCCGGGGTAAGGATCTCGATCTTTATCTCTGGTGAGAGCTTACGGATCTTTTCTATGCAGTTACTAAAATGTTTGGCACCACCGTCACGCAGATCATCCCTATCCACCGAGGTTATGACCACGTACTTCATCCCCATATCACGTATGGTGCTGGCCAGATTAATCGCTTCGTCTGCGTCTAGAGGCTGAGGACGTCCATGGGCCACATCGCAGAATGGACATCGTCGGGTACAGATCTCACCCATGATCATGAAGGTGGCGGTTCCGTGAGTGAAACACTCACCCAGATTGGGACAGGCAGCCTCTTCACAAACTGTGTTGAGTTTGTGCTCGCGCAGTACCTGTTTCAGTCGTGCCACATCAGGACCTGTATGTGATTTTGTTCGTATCCATCTGGGCTTGGGTAGAGGAGTTTCCAGCGGTACTACTTTGATAGGAATGCGTGCTGTCTTGGATTCGCCCTTTAGGGGATTACGGGGCCTTACAGAAGATTTTGGCAGATTAGTTTTCTTTTCACTCATTGCTAAGGGCTCCAGGAAGGGTATCGATCTGGATATAGTCGGCGTTGCCCAATTGTCGGCACAGATGCTGGCTTAGTTGTTGTTCCAGCTGTGGCCATTGCCACTGCTTGGATAGATCTACCAGCTGGCTCACGGCCATGCCTTCATAACCGCAGGGGTTTATATGGCTAAAAGGGGTGAGGTCCATATCAAGGTTCAGACTCAGGCCATGATAACTGCGACCCTGTTTGATCCTCAGTCCCAGTGCGGCGATCTTGGCCCCGGCTACATAGACTCCAGGGGCATCGCTACGGGCAGCGGCCTCAATACCATAGTCTGCCAGTAAGCCGATAATGGCACTTTCCATCGCACTGACCATGTCTCTGACACCCATCTTACGGCGCTTGATGTCTACCAGCAGGTAGACCACTAACTGACCGGGGCCGTGATAGGTGATCTGACCGCCTCGGTCGATATGAACCACTGGGATCTGGCCGGGGTCGAGAATATGTTCCTCCTTACCATTACGCCCCAGGGTATATACCGGCGGATGTTGCAACAGCCAGATCTCATCGGCACTGTCATGATTACGCTCGGCAGTATAGGCCTGCATGGCATGCCAGGTTGGTTCGTAGACCTGCAAACCTGGCAGAGTGTGTATGTGTATGGGTTCGATTCGCATATGTGTTACAGGGTCATGACTACCAGATCGGAGCCATTGAGTTCCAGATAGATGGCATCCAGATGGGCCTTGCTCTGGGCAGTAATGGTGATTGTCAGGGAGATCCATTTGTCTCCCTTGCTGGGTTTGCTGCTTACCGCGCCTTCACCCAGATCCGCGACATGTTTGTTGATCACGCCCATGACAAAGGATTCGAACTCTGGCGTGTTCTTACCCATGGCCTTAATCGGGAAGGGGCAGGGGAATTCAAAGATGGTTTCGTCTGTATGTAGATCGCTCATGGGTCCGTACCTGAAGAGAGACTTAAAATTGCGCGGGCAAAGTATACCGCAGATCCTATTTATGCTGGCCGTTGCGAAGTTCTTGCTTCATCGCCTGGTAGAGCAGATAGATCTGCTTCCACACGGGGCCGGGCTGGCCACCTCCCACCGTCTGTTGGTTCAGTTCCAATACCGGCACTACCTCTTTGGTGGAGCTGGAGATCCAGATCTCATCGGCATCAAATAGTTGTTGTTCGGTGATCTCGCGTTCCTCACAGTTTAATTGATGCTGCTGAGCAAGCTCTACGATCAGATCTCGAGTAATACCTGGGAGTAGCTGACTGCCTTTGGGTGGCGTGATGATGACCCCATCTTTGACGATAAACAGATTACTGGCCGCACCCTCGGTCGCCATACCATCGCGTATCAGGATGGCTTCATCGCTGCCACTATCGATGGCCTGCTGACGGAAGAGGATATTGGGCAGTAGTGAGATGGCCTTGATGTGGCAGTTAAGCCAGCGGATGTCTGGCAGAGTAACGGCTTTGATGCCTAGTGCTACCGTTGTTGGTTCGGGTGCCAGCAGGGGATTACTCATAAGAAATACAGTTGCTGGGGTGTACGCCGGAAAAGCATGGTCACGCTGTGCAACGCCGCGGGTGACATGCAAATAGATGGATTGCTCATCGCCCTCGTTTTGCTCTATCAGAGTATCAATGATCTGTTGCCATTCTTGATTGCTCAAAGGATTGTCGATGCGTATAGCATCCAGGCTATTTTGCAGACGTTGCAAGTGATGGTTCAGCCGAAAGGCCTTCCTGCCGTAGACCGGGATCACCTCATAGACACCATCACCAAAGATAAAACCGCGATCCAGTACCGAGACCTTTGCAGCAGCAAGGGGAAGAAATTCACCATTCAAATAACATGTGGCTGACTGCATAGGGCAAAGAGGGGGCATGTCGCCCCCTTCTCCTTATTGGAACATTTGCATCACCCCGTCCTTGGTTTGCTCCCAGATACTTCCTTCGGAGATATCTTCCAGCGCCACCAGGGGACGTTGCAATAGTTGGTTTCCTGCCAGCGTCACGTTGACGCTACCATACTGGCCACCTTTGGTGACCGGGGCTTCAATGTCCTTGTTTACATCCAGAGATGCCTTGAGCTTTTTGTATTGACCACGGGGTATGGTGACATACAGAGGTTGGTTGATGCCCAACGGAACCTCTTCCTTACTGCCTTTCCATACGCGCATCTTGTACAACTCGGTATCGGCATCATAGATGTGATAGGTAGAGAAGAAACGATAGCCGTAACGTAGCAGTTTCTGACTTTCGATAGCACGGGCATTCTCATTGCTGGTGCCGGTAACAACCGAGATCAGACGCATGTTTTTGCGCACGGCCGAGGCCACCAGACAGTAGCCTGCCGAGTCGGTGTGGCCGGTCTTGAGACCGTCGACAAAACGGTCACGCCATAACAGGTTGTTGCGATTGTATTGATCAATACCGTTGAAAGAAAACTTTTTTATCCCATGGATGTGATAGTGCTCAGGGAAGTCACGGATAATGGCCTTGGCCAGTGTGGCCAGATCACGTGCGGTGGTGTAGTGGTCCTTGTTTGGCAGGCCTGTGGCGTTAACAAAGTTGGTACCCGTCATACCCAGCATCCGTGCGTGCTCATTCATGAGCGAAGAGAAGGCCTCTTCACTGCCTGCGATGTGCTCGGCGAGAACGATACTGGCGTCATTACCGGACTGGATGATAAGACCGTAGAGCAGATCCTTGATGCCCACTTCCTGACGTTCACGCAGGAACATGGTGGAGGTGCCCTGGGCAGTCTTCCAGGCATTGAGGCTCACCTTGGCGGTGTCCTCCATCTTGATGGTGCCACTTTTTAGTTCATAAAATGTGGCGTAGGCGGTCATCATCTTGGTCAGACTGGCAGGCTCGATGCGTGCATCGGCGTTGCTTTCTGCCAGTACCTGATCGCTGTGATAGTCGATCAACAGATAGGCCTTGGCGTTAAGATTTGGCGCTGAAGGAACCAGACTGAATGCTGTTGGGTTAGCAGAGGCTTGGGTGGTAACGAGTAAAGCAAGAACAATTCTAATTAGGTATTTCATGATAACAGGTTCGAAAACTCCGTATATTTTGACGATAGAAATATGACGCTATTCTACCTTGTCACCCTCATTATTAGTAGGGCGGCCTGGTTAATAAATAATCACATGGGTGTTGGCATAGCCGTGGCCAGAGAGTTGTGCAGAGATCTTGTCTGCCTCTTCGACACTGGCCAGTGGTCCTACCCATAGTTTGAACAGTCCATTTTCTTGTGGCTGGATGACGATCTCCTCTGCCAAGATCGGCATTAGCTTGGCCTGCGCTTTTTCCGCGTTTGCCCTCTGCGCATAGGCGGCCACTTGTAGGTAGAGGCGGCTACTATCGTCGGAGGTTCCCTGGTTCGCGGGGATTTCGGTCTGATTGGCTTCGGCGTTTGTGTCAACAGTATTGGCCGCCTCCGTTTGAACCAAGTGTGGCGTTGGTTCAGGTAATGCTGCCGGCGTCTGTATTGGGGCATTGGGGTCGATAACACTTACCTCGACCCGGGCAGTGCCCTTTTTCAACATATCCAGTTTTGCAGCGGCGACATAGGATAGGTCGATAATACGGCCTTCATGGAATGGTCCCCGATCATTGATACGAACCACAATGCTCTTACCATTATCCAGGTTGGTGACACGGGCATAACAAGGGATGGGCAGGGTTTTATGCGCAGCCGTCATGCTATACATGTCATAGGTTTCGCCACTGGAGGTGCGCTGACCGTGAAATTTGGTTCCGTACCAGGAGGCATCGCCCTGGCTTTTGTAGTCCTTACAAGCCTTCAACAGGGTATAGGTCTTGTCGAATTGTGTGTAGCGGATAGGATTGCCATAACGACTGCGGGGCTCCACACGCGGCACAGCATCGCCGACGCGAGCGGGATCCACCAGCATACGGGCGGGCGCGCTGTCTTGTCTATGTAGCGGGCCACAGGCTGTGAACAGGGCAGCCGTGAGCAAGATAATCAGCCTGCGTGAATACATGGAGGCTCCGTCTATTTCGCGGCGGTTTTGCTTACTTTGGCTTCGCGTTGCTGGCGAATTTCCTCGCTCAGCTGATAAACCGCCATGGCGTACAAGGCACTGTGATTATAGCGGGTGATGACATAAAAGTTTTTCATTCCCGCCCAGTATTCCGCCGCGTCCTCGGTTTCAAATTCCAGCAACTTGGCTGGTTGTGTATTTTTGTATTGTTTTGCCACTTGAATGCCGTGCTTGCGGAATTCCTTAAGGGTGCTGTCTGGTTTTAAGCCCTTACTAAGCAACTTATTGTATTTTTTGCCCTTTATTGTCACCTGCGCGGTAATCGGTTCTCCGGCTTTCCAACCATGGCGTTTAAAGTAGTTGGCGACGGAACCGATGACGTCATCAGTGTTGTCCCACAGGTCACGTCGGCCATCGCCATCAAAGTCTACGGCATAGCTGCGGAAGGAGCTGGCAATAAACTGGGGTTGGCCCATGGCTCCTGCATAAGAACCTGTCAGTTTCAATGGGTCGATCTGCTCTTCGCGCGCCATCAACAGGTAATGTTCCAGCTCACTCTTAAAGAACGTCGCGCGGGGAGGGTAGTCAAAGGCGAGGGTGGCCAGTGCATCGATGACGCGATAGTTACCTGTATGACGCCCATAGCGGGTCTCTACACCAATGATCGCGATGATGATCTCTGCCGGAACGCCATATTTTTTTTCTGCGCGGGCGAGGGTGTCTGCGTGTTGTTCCCAAAACTTCAGCCCACCAGCAACGCGTGATTCTGTAAGGAAAATAGGACGGTATTGGTACCAGGGTTTGCCCTCTGCCGGGCGTCTCATGGCCTCGATAATCGAAGGTTGCAGGTTAATCTTGTTGAAGACCTGTTTCAGCAACGGACCATTGAACTGGTGGCGTTCCACCATACCATCGACGAAATGCTTGATTTCATCCCGTTGCGTCAAGTTTCCTGCAGCAGCAGGAGACAGGATCAGTAGTAACAGCGCAATAAGCGTTTTCCGGTAGGACTTCATAACCATATCGATGCGCTAGGTGGCAACCAGCTTCCTGTGAGTTTGAATAGACATCAGGATACCGAAAGATGCCATCAAGGTCACCATCGATGTCCCGCCGTAACTGACCAGCGGTAGTGGCAGTCCAACTACTGGCAGTATACCGCTTACCATGGCGATATTGATGAAGAAGTAGATAAAGAAGGTCAAGGTGATGCTACCTGCCAGTAGACGGGAAAAGGAGTCTTGTGCCTGGATAGCGATATATATACCGCGAAAAACGATAAACATAAAGGCAGTGAGCAGAACCAGAACACCCAATAGGCCAAACTCTTCACTGGCTACGGCGAAGATGAAGTCGGTGGTGCGCTCGGGCAGGAAATCCAGGTGGGCCTGGGTACCATTTAGCCAACCCTTGCCGTACATACCGCCAGAGCCGATGGCGATCTTGGATTGGATTATGTGATAGCCGGTACCCAACGGGTCGCGTTCCGGATTGATAAAGGTAAGCACACGATTCTTCTGGTAGGTATGTAACAACCCCCAAATAAATGGTGCGGCAACGGATATGCTGCCCAGTACGGTAAAGATATAACGCCAACGCAGGCCCGCGAACAGCAGTACGAATACTCCGGAAAAGGCGATCAACAGTGAGGTACCCAGATCCGGTTGCTTCATAATCATAAAGGTAGGTATGCCGATGAGCGTGGCGGCAAAGATAACCACCGATAGCTTGGGCGGCATGGGTTGTGAGGCCATGTAACGTGCAATCAATAAGGGTACGGCTATTTTCATGATCTCTGAGGGTTGAAAACGGACAAAGCCGAGATCCAGCCAACGTTGAGCACCCTTGCCCATTTCTCCCCCCAGTAATACCAGCAGCAACAGGCTTAGACCGATGCCATAGGCCCATAGAGACCAGCGGCTCAGTTGCTGAGGGGTGATCTGGGCGACGGCGAACATGACGATAAACCCTATGCCCAGACGCAGCATCTGTCGCAGGATGAGGTCGATATTCTGCCCACCGGCGCTATAGAGTACGATCAGCCCCATAACCGACAGGCTCAGCAGACCAATGAATAACGGTGTATCCATGTGGTAACGTTGCCAGGCGCGGGATTGTCTGCTGGATGCATCCATCATAATTCTGGCCTTAAGGGTTTACCATGTAGTGGTCGATGACCTTACGTGCGATGGGAGCGGCGACACTACCGCCGCCACCGCCATTCTCAACGATGACAGCCACCGCAATGCGTGGCTTTTCTGCAGGAGCGTAGGCGATAAATAAGGCGTGATCCCGCAGACGTTTTTCCAACTCTTCGGCGTTGTACACCTCGTCTTCTTTGATGCCAAACACCTGGGCAGTACCGGTTTTACCGGCCATTTTGTATTTCAGACCCCAGCCACTGCCCCGTGCGCTACCGGTACTGCCATGCACCACGTTCACCATCGCCTCCTTTATGTAGGCCCAGTTGTGTGTTTCTGACAAGGCTATCTGATGTTGTAGCTTGGGCTGTAACAACTCCTGCTCACCATTATTGGCATCCTCTATGATCCCCACCAGTCTGGGCTGGATACGTCTGCCACCATTGGCCAGTGTGGCGGTAGCGGAGGCCAGTTGTAAGGGCGTAGTGAGAGAATAGCCCTGCCCTATACCGGTAAGGATGGTTTCGCCAGGAAACCAGCGCACATTATGGATCTTCTTTTTCCATTCCCGAGTCGGTATCAGGCCTGGCATTTCCCCCAACATATCGATGCCTGTACGACTGCCAAAACCAAATTGCTGCATGAAGACTGACAGATCATCTATGCCCATGTTGTAGGCCAGATCATAAAAATAGACGTCACAGGATTCGGTAATGGCTTTGCTGAGACTGGTGAGACCATGACCATCACGCTTCCAGTCACGGTAACGGCGTTTGTGTTCACCCTCTGATAGATACCAGCCGGCACAAAAGATCGGTTTACCCGGTTGGGCATGTCCGGTCTCCAATCCCGCCATGCCGACAAAGGGCTTGACGGTGGAGCCAGGCGGGTATTGTCCTTGAATAGCTCGATTAAACAGTGGCTGGGTAGTGGATTTACTCAGAGTGTTATAGCTGTCACTGTCGATGCCGTTGATGAACAGGTTGGGATCGTAGGTTGGCATACTGACCATGCTGAGAATCCCGCCCGTCTCAACATCGATGGCCACCAGGGCCCCATTCTCTGTGCCCAATGCCTTTTCTGCCACCCGTTGCAGCGCGCTATCAATGTTCAGGTAGAGGTTACTGCCGGTTTTGGGTGATGTGCGTTCCAACACACGCAAGGTCCGTCCCACCGCATTGGCTTCGATGTCTTGGTAACCGATACGACCATGCAGGGTATCTTCATAGGTGCGCTCGATACCGGTCTTGCCTATATGGGTGCTGCCACGATAATTACTGGTGTCGATGGTTTGTAGATCGCGTTCACTGATACGCCCCACATATCCCAATACATGTACCGCCAGGGGGCCGAGGGGATAGTTGCGGCTCAGACGAGAGGCGATCTCGACACCCTGAAAACGGTGCAGGTTGACGGCCAGTTTGGCAACCTCTTCCTCATTCAAACGAAAACGCAGAGGGATGTTATTAAAGCGTTTTCTTTTACGTACTTCCTTGTTAAAACGTTTTATATCTGCATCGGTAATCGTTACCAGTTGTTGAATTTCGTTCAGCGTTTGTTTGAGATTTGGGATGCGCTCCGGGATCAACTCGAGGCTGAAGGTAGGCACATTTTTTGCCATCACTACACCATTTCGGTCAAAGATCATGCCGCGTATAGGCGGGATAGATATGCGATTAACCCGATTTTTGTCCGACAGAGTGGTGTAGTGCTCATGACCGATGACTTGCAGGTAAATTAACCGGGTCACCAGACCGATGAGTAACAGCGAGATGAAGATGATCGCCAGCACTGCCCGGTTGGTAAAGATATGGCTGTCACGGAAATGGTCCCGTATGGTTATGCGTTCTGCCATGGGGAC